>NZ_JAFGYX010000008.1:0-277734 GCF_017491625.1 Pseudomonas sp. 50_B | reverse complement strand
TTTCAATGTCCCGCGAGTAAAGTGCCGCGCCCGGGAAATGAATCCCGGACGCTTTTTCCATGGAGTTACGTCGTGAAGCACATCAGCAAAGTCGTTGCCTCTGCCTGCCTCGGTCTGGTTCTTGCGGGCTGCACCGGCACCCCGATGAAAACCCAGCAGTTGGACAGCAGCCAGTACACCGTGATCGGTCACAGTGAAGCGACCGCCACCGGCATCATGTTGTTCGGGGTGATCCCGATCCAGCAGAACAGCCGTTTCGTCCGCGCGCAGACTGCGGCGATCAAGGCCAAGGGCGGCGACGCCCTGATCAACACCCAGGTCCAGGAAAACTGGTTCTGGGCCTGGGTCCTGAGCGGCTACACCACCAAGGTCTCCGGTGATGTGGTCAAGCTGAAGAACCCTCAGTAAGCCTCGCCCGGATAGACAAACGGCACCTGATTCAGGTGCCGTTTTCGTTGGCGGGTCAGTGGCCCGGTGCGAGGCTGACGAAGTGGTAGGCCTGGCGGCTGACCATGAGGGTCTTGAGGATCTGCAATGGCGGCTTGGGCGTCTGGTCGCCGCCGATGACGGCGACATGCTGCGGCGACTCGGCGAGAAAGGCCAGCAACTGCGCCTCGGTCTGCAGGTCCTTGAGCAGGCTCTGGGTGTAGAACACGCTAGCGCCGGCGATGCGTTCGTTGGCCTGATACAGCGCCAACTGATGCCCGCTGGCCTGCAGCGCCATGATCTGGTCGGTCACCGGGACGAAGGACAGTTCACGGTCGGCCCGGGGCGCGGCCCATTGGGCGTTGGCCAGGTAGGCACCGATCATCAGGCTCATGACGGCGATGGCCAGGGCCCGCCGCCGGCGTCCCACGGCACTCCAAAAACCGCTGCCCGCTGCCCGCTGCGCGAGGCGCTGGTACAGCACCGCGCCGTACTCGGCCGCCAGCACCGCCGCCGCCGGGGTCAGGGACATCAGGTACACCGTGCGTTTGCTGGAGGCCAGGCACAGCAGAGTGAACTGCGCCAGCAACCAGAGGCTGAAGAACAGCAGGTAGCGGTTCTGCACCAGGGTCTTGCGAAAGTGCCACAGGCCCAGGTAGACCAGGATGTTCCACGGCAGGAAGGCCTGGGGCAGCTTGGCCAGGTAGTAATAGAAGGGCTCGTAGTGCCCGGCCTCGACAAAGGAGCCGTCGAAGCGCCCGACGCTGTTGGTCCACAGCACTTCGCCCAGGGCTTGCAGGCCGCCGCGCTGATAGAGCATGTACAGCCAGATCATCAGCGGCACCAGGCCCAGCAGGGTCAGCAATCCGGGGCGTAGCCACTGGCTGAAGCTGAAGCGCTTTTCGATCAGGCTGTCGGCCAGCAGGTAGGCGAAGATCACCACCCCCGGCATGGCCAGGCCCAGTACCCCCTTGCTCAGGGTGGCGATGGCGATGCCGACGGCGAACGCCAGCCAGGCCAGCCGCGCCGGTTGCTGTTCGGCCTGACGGCGCTGGGCCTGAAAGAACGCCAGCAGGGCCAGAGTCACCCCGAGGCTGAGCAGGGCATCCTCACCCACGCCGCGCACGTTGCTCCAGTAACTGGCCATGGTCGCCAGCATCAAGCCGGCGACTGCCGCCAGGGTGGCCGGCCGGCCAAAACGGCGCAGCATGGCGTACAGCAGCATCACGCTGAACAGCCCGGCAAAGGCCGAGGCCAGGCGCACCGCCAGGGGCGTGCCGCCGAAGGCGCGGATGGCACTGGCGTCGAGCCACAGGCTCAGGGGCGGTTTTTCCAGGAACGGCGTGCCGAACAGGCGCGGCGTGACCCAGTCGTCATCCAGGTGCATTTCCATGGCGATCCCGGCCACCCGGGCCTCGGTGGAGCCTTGCAGCTGGTGATTGCCCAAGGCGAAGAAGAACAGCAGGCAGGCCAGCAGGAACAACAGCGGAGCGGGTCGTGACATGAGTTTTGCGCCGGCAGATCGAGGGGCGCAGCCGGAAGGCCGCGGGCAAGCGCGAAAGTATACGGAGGCAACTCTTAACAAATTGTGAACAAGTAGGGGGAAAAGGTGCGGTTCGGTCTTGAGGGCTCAGGCGGACCGGCTCGGGTGGTGTTGGGGAGTTGATCAGCGCAGATGACGGCCGCTGCGCCACCAGAAAACCAGCCCCAGAAAAGCCCCCGAGCAGCCGAACAATGGCGCCAGCGGCAGGTAGCGCGGCAAACCGTCGGGTAACGGTTCATCCTCGTAGCGGTCGGTATAGAAGCTGGAGGGCGCCAGGCTGGCTACCACGGGAATGGTCGGCATCGCCGCCAGTGCACCGCAGAACAGGTAGATCAGCACATTGCGCCAAGCAAACCGTTGGGCCAGCCAGAAGAACAGGGCGCAGGGCAGGGCCGTGATAATGCCGATCAGCACGCCACTGACGACCAGGGTCAGCAGGCCCACGAACAGCGTCTGCAGAATGATGTCGCCGTTCAACGAGCCGGCGCTGGCCAGCATTGTCAGCATCAGCAGCAAGGCCAGCACCGTGGCCAGGGCCGTGACACCGATGAAGTAAGCGGCGAACCAGTCTTCCGGCTGCACGCTGCGTTGGGTTGGAGTTGTTGTGGACATGGCAAAGATCGCTGTATGGGTGGCTGCTCTGGCCCTGTTCAAGGGTGCCTTGGCGTCGGGCCGCTGGTGAATAAAGGCTCGGTTCCGCGCAAGTGACGCCCGCTGCGCCACCAGAACACTACCCCCAGAAACACCCCGCAGCCGCCGAACATCGATGCCAGCTGCAAATAGTGCAGCGCAGCGCTGACGCCGTGCGGGAGGTTGAAGAGTTCGGGGAGCAGCTGGGTCATCACGGGAATGGCGAACTGCGCCGCCAGGGCTCCGCTCACCAGGTAGATCCACAGGCGGCGCCAGGTAAAGCGCTGGGCCAGCCAGAAGAACAGGATGCACGGCAAGGCGGCGATCAGGGTAATCAGCACCAGGCTCACCATCAGCACCGCCACGCTGAACGACAGGGAGTTGAGCAGCGATTGCCACGGCGTCTGGCTGGTGCTCAGCAGGATCAGATTGACCACCAGCATCAGGGCCAAGGCCAGTCCCGCAACGCCGATGAAGTACGTGGCGATCCAGTGATAGGGGCTCAGGGTGCGAACGGAATTGGGCGTTTGGGGCATGGTGGGCACGGGCTTCAGGCTGAGGATGACCGGACCCAGGCTATCGGCAAGCAGGCGGTTTGATTGTGGAGTTTGCGTGGTTTTTTTGCGGTCAATGTTCTTTGGTGGATGACGTCGGGGCAGAAAATCCCTTATACAGGCAGCGGCCCGTCGACTGTTCACGGGCCCGGCTTGCGTCACCCACCCAGAAGGAGATGGACATGTTCAAGTTCCTGACGATTACCGAGTTGCCCCGTACCCCTGCGCATCGAGATACAGGCTCCGTTAGCGGAGCGATCAATGCCTGGGAGCTGAAAAATCGGGCTCTCAATACCAAGGGGTTTGTTACATGTCCAAAGAATTACTCGGAGTTTCTGCTGTAGGGCTGATGGTGCTGGGCGAGTTCTGCGCCATCTACAGTGAAGTGGTGGTGGCCCGGCTGGCCCATTCCGGCAACACCTCCGGTGCCGAACTGGCGTTGCCGGTGCTGATCATGTGCCTGGGCGGTATCTGCCTGCTGGCGGCCTACTGGCTGGGTTACGTGGCGGTGGGCGACATCTGGATCATTACCGTGGTCTCGGTGACCTCGCTGCTGCTTCTGGAGCCGCTGGTGATCTGGGCGCTGTTCCAGCAGGCGCCCGGGCGCGGTGCCTTGATCGGCTTCTGCCTCGGTGCGCTGGGGATGTTGTCCGCCGTGTTCCTGTAGCACGGCCTCGCTCAGGCTCGGGTCCTTCAGGCCCGGGCCCGGGCAAAGTAACGACTGGGCGCCTCGCCCAGGACCTTGCGAAACACACTGCTGAAGGCACTCGGGCTGCTGTAGCCCAGGTCGCTGGCGACCCGGGTCACGGCCTCGCCCTGGCCCAGGCGCACCACGGCCGCCAACAGGCAGGCCTGCTGGCGCCATTCGACGAAACTGATGCCGGTGTGCTGGCGAAACAGCCGGGTGAAGGTGCGACGGCTCATGCCGGCGCGCTCGGCGATGGCATCGATCCCCAACTCCAGCGATGGCTGTTCCAGCAGCTCGCGACAGACCCTGGCCAGCCGCGGCTCGTCCGGCAGCGGGGCGTTGAGGGTCAAGGCCGGCATGCTGGCGACTTCATGCAGCAGCAGGTTCATCAACTGCCCCGGCACACCGTCCCTGGCGTAGAGCGTGGGGAGGTGCATGGCCCGCAGCAGTAGCTGGCGCAGCAACTCGGACACTTCCCGCACTTCGCATTGCTCCGGCAAGCCCAGGCGCTTTGCCGCCCGGGGACGCACATAGGTGTTGAGCATGGTCACCGGCCCGCTCATGTGCATGGCATGGGTCACCCCGGCCGGCACCCAAATGGCCCGCTGTGGCGGCACCACCCAGTTGCCCTGTTCGGTGTAGACGCTGATGACCCCGGTAGCGGCGTAGGCGAACTGCCCGCGTCGATGCTGGTGTTCGGCGAAGTGCTGGCCGTGCGCGTAGTCGATGGCCGTGACCAGCGCGTCTCGGGGGATGTTTTCGTAGGGATCGATATCGATAGGGTGCATGGCCCGAATCTACTGATAGTTGACCTGATACTGCAAGCGGGCCATGGCGTGCTGCGGCGATAGTTCGGTCCCGGCCGGGGATTTGCTCGCGGCCGCCTTTCCTGGACCGCGCGACATGCAGAAAAAACACCTGTTCCTGGCCCTGCTGGTGACCGCCTTGTGGGGCCTGAACTTCCCCATCACCAAGCTTGGGCTGGCGAGTATCGATCCGTTGCTGCTCACCGCCTTGCGCTTCACCCTGGCGGCCTTGCCCTGGGTATTTCTGGTGCCGCGCCCGCCGGTAGGGTTTGGCTGGCTGGCGGCCTACGGGCTGATTTTCGGCGTGGCCATGTGGGCGCTGATCAACCTGGGGATTGAGCAGGGCGTGGCGCCGGGCACGGCTTCGCTGTTGATCCAGTTCAGCGCGTTTTTTTCCCTGGGCTGGGGCGTGTTGCTGTTCGGCGAGCGCCTGCGCTGGCAGCAGGTTCTGGCCACGGCCATTGCGCTGTGGGGGCTGTTGCGGATCATCGGCGACAGCCCCGGGCACGCCACCAGCCTGGGTTACGCCTTGCTGCTGGTGAGTGCCTTCAGCTGGAGTGTGGGCAACGTCATCATCAAGCGTTGCGGGGTTCGCGAGGTGTTCGCCTTCGTGGTCTGGGCCAGCCTGTTTGCGCCGTTGCCGCTGCTGGCGTTGACCTGGATAAGCCATGGCAGTGCGCCGTTTCTGCAATTGGCCGGGCAGGTGTCCGTCAGTGCGCTGCTGTCGCTGATGTTCCAGGTCTATGCGGCAACGCACTTCTGTTACTGGGGCTGGAACCTGTTGCTGCGCGAGTATCCGGTCTCTCGGGTGGCGCCCTTGTCGTTGCTGATCCCGGTGTTCGGCATGGCCGGGTCGGTGTTGATCCTGGGGCAGCGGGTCGGGGTCGATGAGGCTGTATCCATGGGCCTGATCCTGCTGGCGCTGGCAGTGGGGCAGTTCGACTGGCGCCGGTTTTCAGCCCTGGGGCGCCGGTCCCTGTAGCCGCTGCCGCAGGCTGCGAACGGCACCGGAGGAGACGCGGCGATCTTGAAGACGCTAGAGGTTCGTCGGTCAATCGCCAAGCAAGGCCCTGCGGTCCTTTTCGCAGCTTCGCGGGCTCAGCAGCGGCTACAGGCGGCTTTGTGTAGCCGCTGCCGCAGGCTGCGAACGGCACCGGAGGAGGCGCGGCGATCTTGAAGGCGCCGGAGGTTCGTCGGTCAATCGCCAAGCAAGGCCCTGCGGTCCTTTTCGCAGCTTCGCGGGCTCAGCAGCGGCTACAGGCGGCTTTGTGTAGCCGCTGCCGCAGGTTGCGAACGGCTCCGGAGGAGACGCGGCGATCTTGAAGGCGCCGGAGGTTCGGCCGGCAATCATCAAGTCGGTGGCGCAGGCGGGTTTCTTATCCTCGTTCAGTCACCGTTCAGGGGTATCGCGCGCACCATGTCCAGCCTTACGCCGAGCTTATGGCACGGCACTTTCTGGTGGGGCGAAGATGGTTCGAGAAACGCGTTTCGGGATTGAGTCCTGGGGTATCTACCTGGTGGCCCTGCTGCTGTTCACCTTTGGCATCTGGGACGAGCAGCCCCAGGGTTTCGACGGCCGTTGGGCGCTGTTTCTGCAGGAGATGTTCCGTCACGGGCCGAGCCTGTTCCCCACCACTTACGGCCAGCCCTATCCGGACTATCCGGCTACCGCGACCTTCTTCAGCTACCTGTTTGCCCAGGCCTTTGGCGCCCCCAATCACTTGGCCAATATCCTGCCCACCGCGCTGGCTTCGGCCGGGGTGCTGGCGTTGCTTTATCGCCTGCTGGCGCCCTCGGGGCGCACCTGGGCGCTGCTCGCGGTACTGCTGACGGCGCTGACCAGCCAGCTGTTGGACAAGTCCCGCTCGGTGTGCCTGGACCAGATGGTTTCACTGCTGTGCCTGGGGGCTTTCTACCTGCTGCACAGCGGCGAACAGCGTGGCTCGCGGCTGCGGCCATTGATGGTGCTGCCGCTGTTCGTACTGGCCTTCGCCATTCGCGGGCCCTTGGGGCTGGTGGAAGTCTGCGGCGTGGTCTGCACCTACTGGCTGCTGGGAGAGAGTCGTACCCAGGAGGCACGCCGTATCTTGTTCAAGCGCGTGCTCGGCTACGGCTTCAGCGGCCTGCTGTTGCTGGCAGGCTGTTGGTGGCTGCTGCTGAAGCTGGCTTATCTCAGCGGTGGCGAGGCCTTTGTGCAGCAGGTCTACCACATGCAGGTGGGCGGGCGTCTGGATGAGAGTGGCGAGCCGTTCTACTTCTACTTTCAGTTGGCGTTGTACCGCTACTTCCCTGTGGTGCCCCTGGCCCTGGTGACGCTGTGGATGCTGCGCCACCAAGTGTTCCGGCGCCATGCCGACCCGCAACTGCGCCTGGTGCTGCGTCTTGGCGCCTGCGGCCTGATGATCCTGTTGGGCTTGTCGGTGCCGCACTTCAAGCGCGCCTACTACATCCTGCCCATGGTGCCGATGTTCGCCGCCGTGGCCGCCTACGGTTTGCTGATGGTCCGGGGCCGGATGAGCAAGGTCCGCAACGCCTACCTGTGGCTGGTGGGCGTGCTGCCGGGGTTGTGCATCCTGGTGCTGTTCGTTCTTAAACACAGCTGGCACAAGCACGGTTACTGGCCGCCGGTGTCCATGCCGTTGCTGATTGCGATCTTTGCCCTGCTGCAACTGCTGGCTCTGTACTGCTGGCGCAAGACCCTGGGCAGTTTCGGCCGGCGGCTGGTACTGCTCAGCGGCCTGGCCCTGGCGGCGCAATGGACGCTGCTGGTGGCAGTGGTGGACCCGGCCAAGGATCTGCAATTCGATACCCAGGGTTTTGTTTCCCAGGTGGAGCAACGGCGCGCGGCCGAACACGGCCCCCTGGTGTTCTTCAACCTGGGCCAGGACACCTGGGCCGTGCGCTACATGATGAACCTGGACCACGACGAACAGCCGCTGTTTGTCGCCGGCGATGCCCCCGGACAACTGGACACCTTGCCCCACGGCTCCTGGGTGATTGTGGCGCGCAAGGATCGAGAAAAGCTCCAGGGCACCTCGCTGGAAAACCAGCAGCCGGTGTACGAGGGGCGCTTGAATGACAATCCCTGTTTGGTGTTTCAGTTGCAGTAAGTCCTTGGCAGCGAGTGGTGCGGGTCGTATTTTTGGCCCCTGCGATCCGCGTTGAAACCAGGGAGTGGTCATGGAATGCCAAGTTCGTCCGGCCCTAGAGGCCGATGCCGCGAGGGTCAGCCAAGTGATCCTCGCGGCCTTGCTCACCAGCAATGCCCAGGACTATCCCGCCCATGTGATCGAGCGGGTGCAAGACAGCTTTACCCCGGACGCTGTCCTGCAACTGATGCGGCGTCGGCAAATGTTCGTCGCCCTGGTGGACGGGAAACTGCTGGGCACCGCCAGCCTCGACGGGCGCGCGGTGCGCTCGGTGTTTGTCGATCCGGCGTACCACGGCCATGGCCTGGGCCGGCAACTGATGGCCGCGGTGGAGCAGGCGGCGCTGGACTCGGGTTTGACCTCGCTGGTGGTGCCCTCGTCGGTCACCGCCGAAGGCTTTTATGCGCGCCTGGGGTTTGTTCGGGTACGCGAGCATTACGAGGGCGAGGAGTTGACGCTGATCATGGAGCGGGGCCTGAGCCCTTGAGGAAGAACACGCGGGGCGGGCTTCTTCGGTGCTGATGCCGCTGCGAATTGAGCCCGCAGACTGGCGACCGCCGAGTGCGCTGGCGCCAGGTGATGAGCGCCACTGAGGTCTTGCAAATAGACATAACTTGCAACTCTTGCATTGTTGCGAAACCCCATGTGGCTATTTAGTTTTTTCCTCACAACGCCGGGCCCCTCTGACAGCTAATCGCTGCCATGTCGGAGTTGCAGTTTGTACAACTTCGACACTGGGAGGCGCACTCATGACAGCCCTTGAATCCTTCTTTTTTGCTGAGTTCCTCGGCACCGCTACGTGGCTTTGGTTCGCGTTTATCAGCATCGTTGTCGGCCTGCTGGTCTTCGACCTTGGGGTGTTACACCGTGAGCATCGAGAAATCGGCGTTCGTGAAAGTCTGCTGCTGTCTGCGGGCTACATCGCGGCTGGCTTGCTGTTCGGCCTTTGGGTCTGGCAGGTCAAGGGCGGTGACGCCGGGATGGATTTCTATACCGGCTTTCTGATCGAGAAATCGTTGTCGATGGACAACGTGTTCCTGATGGCGATGATCTTCAGCTTTCTGTCCATTCCGCGGCAGTATCAGCATGAGGTGCTGTTCTGGGGAATTCTCGGCGTGATAGTGCTACGCGCCATCATGATTGGCCTTGGTGCGGCGCTGATCGCCGAGTTCAGTTGGATTCTCTATGGGTTCGGCGTCTTCCTGCTGCTGACTGGGGTAAAGATGCTGTTCAGCAAGCTCGATGATCACCCCGACCTCAGCGAAAACCTGCTGGTGAAGTTCCTGCGCAAGCACATGCGGGTGACCGATCGCCTGCATGAAGGGCGCTTCTTCGTCCGCCAGGCCGATGCCAGTGGTACGTCCGTGGTCTGGGCCACGCCGTTGTTCCTGGCTCTGGTGCTGATCGAGTGCGCCGACCTGGTGTTCGCGGTGGACAGCGTCCCGGCGATCTTTGCCATCACCCAGGACCCGTTCATCGTCTACACCTCGAACATCTTCGCCATCCTCGGTCTGCGGGCGTTGTATTTCGCCCTGGCAGCGATGATTCACCGCTTCGCCTATCTCAAGTACGCCCTGGCGCTGGTGCTGGTGTTTATCGGCGGCAAGATCTTCATGGTCGGCATCATCGGCAAGATTCCAGCGGTCATTTCCTTGAGTGTGACCCTGGCTTTGCTGCTGGGCGGAGTGCTGGTATCGCTGTGGAAAACCCGCGGGCAGGTGCCTGCTGGTCCGCAGGTTTAGATCCCGATGGACAGCGGCCTTCTTGGGTCATCAGACTCCTGGACCGGGCGCGCATTCTCGACTGAGTGCGTGTCCGGTTTCATTCGACCGCTACACATCAGACTCCTCTATTTAGCGAGCATTTTCGCCTACCTAAATAAGTGTCTGGTTTCATCAGGCCACTACAGTTCTTGTGGGTAGGGGACGCTTGGCAAGGGTAGCGGAGCGCTGAGTCCAGAAACAACAAAGCCCGCACAAGGCGGGCTTTGTTGGTGCTTCGTTTGGTGGAGCCGGGGGGATTTGAACCCCCGTCCGCCAGTACTCCGCTGTCGGTACTACATGCTTAGCCGTGTCTATTGAGTTAACCCTCAGCGACCCGACGGGCAGGGTGCTTTGGGCGAGTTGTGTAAGTTTTAGCCGCTTCGTCCACAACGTACTGCACGGCGATTCTGTTCTATATGACAATCATTTTGGGTTTACAGACATCCCCTGATGATTGCTGGACCCGAAGGTACCAGGGGGGAAGGGCTAAGGCTGCTTACGCAGCGAGAGCGTAATCCCCGTAGGTTTCGTCATTGGCAACTATAGGAAGTTGCAACAGTGGATTTACGAGTTCTGTTACCAACTCGGCATGCACCTAAAGTTTCGCAACCGGCGTCGAATCCTAAACGGCCCCGAACCTGTTGTGCATTACCAACAGGTGGGCGGATTCTACGCTAAGCGAGCGCAGAAGGCCAACCCGAAGGTTGGCCGATGTATCGCCTATTGACCGCCCTTGGTGTTGTTCTGCAATTGCTGGATCGCCTGGGTGGTCAGGGAGATGCAGTTCTTGGTGCCTTCCTCGGTGCCTTTGGCCTGTTCGGCGGTGGCTTGCTGGACCTTGGCGTCGATGTCGCTGCTCAGGTCCGAGCTCATGGCCTCGGTGCTGACCTTGGCATCCTTGATCTTTTGCAGGTTGATCTGGCACAGGTCCTCTTGCCCGGCGGCAAACACCGGGGAGGCCAGCATCGCGGCGGTGATGAACAGTCCAGCCAGTGCGGAACGCTTCATGGTTATCTCCTTGATCGCAGGGGCTCGGCGTTGCCGGTCAACAGGACGGGCGGCCGAGTGGGGCTAAGCCCTTTTTGTGCGGGCCTGGAAAATGGACTACAGCGGTGCGCCGGGGTTCTGTTTTTTTTGCGATGAACTGGAACAGCCGTTATCGCGTTTAAGCAGGCACAAAAAAGGGGCGAAGCCGCCCCTTGTTGTCCTGCCCCTGAAGTCAGACCGCCTTGGCCCGTGTGACCCGGTCCACCAGGTAGACCAGCCCGTGATAGTCGATCCCACCGTGCTGGCTGAGGCCGATTTCACAGGTGCGGCTGGTGGAGATGCCTTCGCTGCAATACTGCACCGCGTCCTTGAGGCTGCGCAGGGAGTGGGCATTGAGTTCCGGGGTGGTGAAGCCCTTGTCGCCGGCGAAACCACAGCAGTGGATGCCTTCTGGGATCACCACGTTGTTGCTGCAACGCCGGGCCAGTTCGATCAGGGCCTGGCTCTCGCCCAGGTGCTGGGTGCTGCAGGTGACGTGCACCGCGATCGGTGCTTCCTGGGGAGTGAACTCCAGGCGCTCCAGCAGGTGGGTGCGGATGAAGCGCACCGGGTCGTAGAGGTCCAGGCGCACATCCCCCAGGTCCTGCACCAGACGCAGGGTGCAGGGGCTGGTGTCGCAGTAGATCGGGTCGAGGCCGCCACGGCTGGCGTGAAGCAGGGCGCCGATCAGTTCCTGGCGCTTGTCTTCGGCCTGGGTGGCGTAGCCCTTGGAGGCGAAGGGCTGGCCGCAGCAGAGGTTGTCCAGGTTGTCCGGCAGCACCACTTGATAGCCGGCCTTTTCCAGCAGGCCGCGGGTTTTTTCGTAGAGCGACGATTGTTCCTTGTCGCCTGCTGCTGGCCCCATCACTCGGGACACGCAGGCCGCCAGGTACACCACTCGCGGGCGCGCGTCGCTGACGCTCGGGCTGAAGCGAATGGCCTTTTCCGGCTGGGGCATGGCGTTGTTCCACTGCGGCACCCGGCCTTTGGACAGGCGCGTCAGGCTCGCCGACAGCTTGCTCAGCCGCGGCGCGCCCAAGAGCATGCGCGCGCCGTTGGCCACGTGCAGGGTGAAGCGCGCGCCCTGCAAGGTGCTGGCGAAATGCGAGCCGAGCCAGTCGGCGGTGCCGCTGTGGGTGGCGTGTTCGCTGCGCAGTTTTTTCACCAACTCGCCGGTGTTGATGCCCACCGGGCAGCGCTGGGCGCACAGGCCGGTGGCGGCGCAAGTGTCGATGCCCTGGTACTGATAGGCCGCCTCCAGCTCGGAGGTGTCGATGCCGGCGCGTTTGCGTGCCTGGATATCACGCCAGATGACGATGCGCTGGCGTGGGCTCAGGGTCAGGCCCTTGGATGGGCACACCGGCTCGCAGAAACCGCACTCGATGCACTTATCCACAATCTCGTCGGCCGCCGGCAGCGGCTTGAGATGCTTCAGGTGGATCTGCGGGTCTTCGCTGAGCACCACGTCCGGGTTGAGGATGGCGTTGGGGTCCAGCAGGCGCTTGAGCTGCCACATAAGCTGGTAGGCATCGCTGCCCCATTCCAGCTCGACGAAGGGCGCCATGTTGCGCCCGGTGCCGTGTTCAGCCTTCAGCGAACCGCCGAATTCCACCGCCACCAGTTGCGCCACATCGTCCATGAACGCCTGGTAGCGGTTCACTTCCTCGCTGCTGTTGAAGCCCTGGGTGAAGACGAAGTGCAGGTTGCCCTCCAGGGCATGGCCGAAGAGGATCGCTTCGTCGTAGTGGTGCTTGTCGAACAGCTCGATCAGGCGGTTGACGCCGATGGCCAGCTGCTCCACGGGGAAGGTCACGTCTTCGATGATCACTGTGGTGCCGGTCTTGCGCACCGCGCCCACCGCCGGGAAGGTGTCCTTGCGGATCGCCCAGAGCTTGGCGTTTTCCTGCGGGTCTTCGGTGAAGTCCACCTGTTTTTCCACCGGGAAGGCGGCCAGGGAATTCATGATCTGCGCCAGTTGCTCGTGCAGTAGCGACGAGGACGCGGCGCGGGACTCGATCAGCAGCGCGCAGGCGTTGGCCGAGAGTTGCTGGACGAACGCCGGCATGCCGGGCTTGTCCTGCACCGAGCGCAGGCTGCGGCGGTCCAGCAGCTCCACTGCCGACACTGGCTGGCTCTTGAGCACGGTCACGGCGTTGCAGCAGGTTTCCACATCGGGAAACACGATCAGCGCCGAGGCCTTGTTCGGGTGGTCGATCACCGTGTCGTAGGTCACCGCGCTGATAAAGCCCAGGGTGCCTTCGGAGCCCACCAGCAGGTGGCTGAGGATGTCCAGCGGTTCGTCGAAATCCACCAGGGCATTGAGGGACAGGCCGGTGGTGTTTTTCAGCCGGTACTTGTGGCGGATCTTCGCTGCCAGCTCGCTGTTGGCGCGGGTGCTGCGGCCCAGTTCGGCCAGGCGCTCCAGCAACGGACCATGGCTGGCGCGGAAGGCGCTGACGCTGGCCTCATCCTCGGTGTCCAGGCGCGTGCCATCGGCCAGCACCAGGCGGATGCCGGCCAGGGTGTGGTAGGTGTTTTGCGCGGTGCCGCAGCACATGCCGCTGGCGTTGTTGGCGACGATGCCGCCGATCTTGCAGGCGTTGATCGATGCCGGGTCGGGGCCGATCTTGCGCCCGAACGGCGCCAGCCAGGCGTTGGCCTGGGCACCGATCACACCGGGTTGCAGGCGGATCTGCGACCCCTGGTGGCGAATCTCCTTGCCGTTCCAGTTATCCCCCAGAACGATCAGCACCGAGTCGCTGATGGCCTGCCCGGACAGGCTGGTGCCGGCGGCGCGGAAGGTCACCGGCACCCGGTCGCGCTGGGCCAGCTGGAGCAGCGCGACCACTTCATCTTCGGACTCGACGCGGATCACCAGCTTGGGGATCAGCCGGTAGAAGCTGGCGTCGGTGCCAAAGGCCAGGGTCGAGAGCGGGTCGTCGAAACGCCGCTCCTGGGGAATCAGTTGCTGGGCATCACGCAGAAAAGCGGCCGGTAGGCTCATTGGTCCTCCAGGATCAGCGCCACCAGGTCTTTCGGGCCGTGGGCGCCGTAAGCCAGGACTTGTTCGATATCAGCGGTCTTCGACGGGCCGGACACCAGCAGCGCGTTGGTCGGCATGCCGGCAGCCCAGTTCATCTGTTGCTGCACCTGATAGAAGTTGTCGCGGATTTCGCTGGCCTTGAGCAGGGCGAAATGCACCGGCGGCACCAGGCTCATCAGCCGCGGTTCTTCCCGGGTCGGCCAGAGGATCAGGCTGCCGGTGGCGGCGATGGCACCCAGGGTGCCGGTGAGGCTGGCCGGGGTGTCGTTGAACAGCTCGGCTTTCCATTCTTCCACCGGGCGGTCGTAGGCCTTGAGCGCCGGCAGGTGCGGGTGCTCGGCCCAGTGCTGGGTGACCCGCTGGCCGTGGGGCGTGCTCGGGGCGATCAGCAGGCTGGGCAGTTGGCGCTCCTGCAGCAGCCGGGCCAGCAGTTCAGGCCAGTCGGCGCCGGTGCTCAGGTGGATCTCGGTGTGCACCGCTTCCATCTGTTTGCGCAGTTGCGCAATGCGTTGTTCCGCCGTGTAGCTGTAAGGCTCGGTGACCAGCGCCTCGTCGAAGTTATCCACAATCGGCGTGGTGCCGGTCAGGCTGTTGCGCAGCTTGGCGAGGATGTTGTGTTTCGCGCTCATCAGCGGTCTCCCTGCTTGTCCAGGTGCTCACGGGCCAGGTCATGTAGCGACCGGGCGGCGGGTTTGGGCGCGCTGTGGTTCTGCGTCCAGGGGCCGACCTTGCTCGGGGTGAGGGCGCGCAGGCGGGTGGCGGCCAGGGTGAACAGGCGATACAGGGTCGGCGAGCTGTTGAGGCGGGCCCAGGCGTTCCAGATGAAGCGCTCCTTGCGCGAGTACTTGCTGCCCTGACCGCGCATCACTTGATGCGGGCTGTCCGGAGCCTTGACGTTCTCTTCCCGCAGGCGTCGCAGCAGCGCCGGGATCGGGATCTTCACCGGGCACACTTCGCCACAGGCGCCGCACAGCGAGGAGGCGCTGGGGTGATCCGGCACCTTGGCCAGGCCGACCATGTGCGGGGTGATGATCTTGCCGATCGGCCCCGGGTAGACCTCGCCGTAGGTGTGGCCGCCGACCCGGGTGTAGACCGGGCAGTGGTTCATGCAGGCGCCGCAGCGGATGCAGTTCAGGGTCTGGCGCAGTTCGCTGTCGGCAAAGGCCTGGCTGCGGCCGTTGTCCAGCAGCACCAGGTGCACTTCCTGAGGGCCGTCCAGCTCATGCTCCTTGCGCGGGCCGGAGATCATGTTGACGTAGGTGGTGATGGGCTGGCCGAGGGCCGAGCGGGTCAGCAGTGAAAGCAGCGGCACCACATCGCGCAGGTTCTCGACGACTTTCTCGATCCCGGTGACGGCAATGTGCACTGGCGGCACGGTGGTGGACATGCGCCCGTTGCCTTCGTTTTCCACCAGCAGCAGGGTGCCGGTCTCGGCCACGGCGAAGTTGACGCCGGAGACGCCGATATCGGCTTCGAAGAATTTCTGCCGCAAGACCTTGCGACCGATCTGAATGAGTTGGTCAACGTCCTTGGTGTACTCCACGCCGAGTTTGTCGTGGAACAAGGACGCGACCTGACCGGCATTCTTGTGGATCGCCGGCATAATGATGTGTGAAGGCTTCTCGTGGTCGAGCTGGACGATGAACTCGCCCATGTCCGACTCAAGGCATTCAATGCCTTGTTCAGCGAGGACATGGTTCATTTCCATCTCTTCGCTGACCATCGATTTGCCCTTGATCACTTGCCGCGCCTCGTGAGCGCGGATGATCGAGAGGACGATGCCATTGGCTTCGTCCACCGTTTCCGCCCAGTGCACTGTCACACCGTTGCGGGTCAGGTTCTGTTCCAGGCGCTCGAGCAGGTCGGGCAGCTTGGATAACGCCCGGGCGCGAATCGCATTGCCCAGGGCGCGCAGGTGTTCTCTTTCATGGGCATCGCTGAACGAGGCCGCACGCTTGGCCATGAGTGAGTCCATGGCGCTGCGAAAGTTGTTTCGCAGTTGTTTGTCCCCCAGGGCTTGGTGGGCCCGGGTTCGGAAATCGTCCGCCACGTTGGTGGTCGGAATCAGCTCGGGGGTGCTCATTGTGCACCTCCGGTACGTTGCCAGAGGAAGCTCGCCAGGTGCTGGCCGCGCAAGGCCTCTTGCTGTTTCTCCAGCGCGCCGTTGATGTTCATCAAGCAGCCGCAGTCGGCACTCAGTACCTGGTGCGCGCCGGATTCCTTCAGCGCGCGGGTCTTGTCCGCGACCATGGCGCCGGAGATGTCCGGCATTCGGACGCTGAAAGTCCCGCCAAAGCCACAGCATTCGCTTTCGTGGCTGTGTTCTACCCGTTCCACATTGCTCAGCTGTGACAGCAACTCACGGCCGTGCAGGTGGGTGTTCATTTCCCGGCGTGCCGAGCACGAGGTGTGCAAGGCCACCTTGACCGGAGCGCCACTGTCCTTGAGCTGCACCTTGCACACGTGCAGGAGGAACTCGGCCAGTTCATAGGTGCGGGCTGCCAGGGCCTGCACTTGTTTCAACGTCTCGGGCTCGTCTTTGAACAAGTCCGCGTAATGCTCGCGCAGCATGCCCGCGCAGGAACCCGAGGGCACCACCACCGGATAGTCACCGGCAAACAGCGCCAGTTGCGAGCGGGCCACGGTGCGCGCCTGCTCGGTGTAACCCGAGGTGTAGGCCGGTTGTCCGCAGCAGCTTTGCCCTTGCGGGTAGTCCACGCGAATGCCTTCGCGTTCCAGCAGGTGAATCGCATCCATCCCGGCTTCGGGATAGAACAGGTCGACCACGCAGGTACCGAACAGGTAGACCCGCGCAGGTTTCGCGCTGGGGTACTGCCGGGGTGCGGCCAGCGGCGGTGCGACGCGGGTCGCATTGGGCACGGCGTTGTAGAAAAGCTCGCTCATCAGGCGTGTCTCCGGGTGGTCCCGGTTATTCGTCCGTCGCGGCGGCTGAAAGATAAACCAGCAAGCTTTCAGCAGCCTTGCAGACCGGGTGGTGAATGACTGACGCCGCGGGTAAGGGCGGCGTCGGTTCTTTCAGTGTTGCTTAGTGCACCAGCATGCCGGTGAACCAGTAGGCCTGGGCCAGGGTGATCAGGCCGACAATAGTGGCAAAGAACAGGCTGTGCTTGAGGGTGAAGCGGAACAGATCC
Source organism: Pseudomonas sp. 50_B (assembly GCF_017491625.1). Taxonomy (NCBI): domain Bacteria; kingdom Pseudomonadati; phylum Pseudomonadota; class Gammaproteobacteria; order Pseudomonadales; family Pseudomonadaceae; genus Pseudomonas; species Pseudomonas sp. 50_B. Next base: position 260,954 of record NZ_JAFGYX010000008.1, on the reverse strand, counting down.
GACTCCTTGCCCACCAGGCCGGTGGCGGCGCAGGCCACGGCGATCGATTGCGGCGAGATCATCTTGCCGGTCACGCCGCCGCTGGTGTTGGCCGCGACCATGAGGGTGTCGTTGACCCCGATCTGGTGCGCGGTGGTGGCCTGCAGCGAGCTGAACAGGGCGTTGGACGAGGTATCGGAACCGGTGAGGAACACCCCGAGCCAGCCCAGGAACGGCGAGAAGAACGGGAACGCGGCGCCGGTGCCCGCCAGGACCAGGGCCATGGTCGAAGACATGCCCGAGTAGTTGGTGACGAAGGCGAACGCCAGCACCATGCCGATGGACAGGATCGGCCAGCGCAGCTCGTAGAAGGTCTCTTTTAAAGTGGTCAGACCAGTTTTAACGTTGATCTTCAGCACCAGCATGGAGACCAGCGCGGAGAAGAAAATCGCCGTGCCGGTGGCGGAGATCGGGTCGAGCTTGAACACTGCCGGGATGGCGGTGGGGGTGGTCACGATCGGCGCCATCTTGATCACCAACTGATCCAGATGCGGGATGGCGAAGTTGAACACCCAGCCGTACATCGAGCCGCCGGCGGCGAACATCGCCTTGAAGGGCTTGAGGGTCCAGATGGTCACCAGCACGGTGAGGATCAGGAACGGCGACCAGGCCTTGAAAATCTGCCCCAGGCTGTAGGGTGAAGCGACGGTGTTGCGTGGCTGACCGAAGCCGCCGACGCTGGCGGTGACGGCCGCGCTGGAGGTGGCGCCGGCGATCTGCGCACCGGCGGTGCGCTTGGGCTGCCAGATTTTCAGGAACAGGGTCAGGGAGATCAGGCTGGCCAGGGCCGAGGTGATGTCCGGCAGTTCCGGGCCGATGAAGTTCGAGGTGAAGTACTGAGTGATGGCAAAGCTCAGACCGGCCACCAGCGCGGCGGGCCAGGTCTCTTTGACGCCGCGCATACCGTCCATCATGAACACCAGCCAGAACGGCACGAACAGCGATAGCAGCGGCAGTTGGCGGCCGGTCATGGCGCCGATCTTGAAGGCGTCGATGCCCGTCACCTGGCCGGCAACGATGATCGGAATCCCCAGGGCGCCGAAGGCCACGGGCGCGGTGTTGGCGATCAGGCACAGGCCGGCGGCGTACAGCGGGTTGAAGCCCAGGCCCACCAGCAGTGCGGCGGTGATCGCCACCGGTGCGCCGAAGCCGGCCGCACCTTCGAGGAAGGCGCCGAAACAGAAGCCGATCAGCAGCACCTGCAGGCGCTGGTCGTCGGTGATCGACAATACCGAGCTGCGGATGATTTCGAACTGGCCGCTCTTCACGGTCAGCTTGTAGAGGAACACGGCGGCGACGATGATCCAGGCGATGGGCCACAGACCGTAGGCAAATCCATAGCCAGCGGCAGCGAAGGCCATGTCGGCGGGCATCTTGAAGGCGAAGATCGCCACCAGGATCGACAAGGCCAGGGTGATACTCCCGGCGACGTGTCCTTTGAGACGGAACACGGCCAGAGCCAGGAAGAAGAACACGATCGGGATAACGGCGGCGAGGGCGGACAGGCCGAGGCTGCCAAGCGGGCTATAGAGCTGTTGCCAGGTTTGCATAATGGGGTGGCCCCTAATTGTTGTTGGTCAGGCACTGCTAGCGTCTTGGTTAATTGGTAAGACCAATTTACAATCGCTGTTGGCTAGGGTAAAAGCGTTGTGCGCGGTGTGTCAATTTGCCGCCCTAAAACTTTTGTCGAATGCGCTATGGCGCGGCCATCTGATGGGTACAAATGGCTGCGTTCTGCCAGGTGTTGGCGCGCCGTGAATAGGCCAGAATAGAGCCCCCCGGCGATGGGTCGGGAGGGTGGAGAGTGAGTCATGGGGTTTGATCAGATACGCCAGCGCCGTTTGTCCGACGATATTGTCGAGCGTCTGGAAGGGATGATTCTTGAAGGCACTTTGAAGGCTGGCGAGCGGCTGCCGGCCGAGCGTGCCTTGGCCGAGCAGTTCGGTGTCTCCCGTCCCTCACTGCGCGAGGCGATCCAGAAGCTGACGGCCAAGGGCTTGCTGATCAGCCGTCAGGGCGGCGGCAACTACGTGGTGGAATCCCTGGGCTCGACCTTCAGCGATCCTTTGCTGCACCTGTTGGAAAACAACACGGATGCCCAGCGCGATCTGCTGGAGTTCCGCCATACCCTGGAGGCGTCTTGCGCTTATTACGCGGCGTTGCGTGCGACGGCGGTGGATCGTGAGCGGCTGACTCAAGCTTTCGAGGAGTTGCAGGATTGTTATTCCCGCTCCGACGATGTCAGTCGTATCGAGGAGGGGGCGGCGGATGCCAAGTTCCACCTGGCGATTGCCGAGGCCAGCCATAACGCGGTGTTGCTGCACACCATTCGCGGCCTGTTCGACCTGCTCAAGCGCAACGTGGTGACCAACATCGGCGGCATGTACAAGCAGCGCACGGAAACCCGCGACATGCTGATCAGTCAGCACCGCGATCTGTACTTGGCGATTATTGAAGGGCGTGCGGAAGAGGCTCGGGAAGTTTCCAGTCGGCACATTCTTTATGTGCAAGAGGTGCTTGAGGAAGTGCGTCAGGAAGTGCAGCGAGTAGCCCGGGCCGAACGGCGCAAGGGCATGTAATGCAAATCGCCGGCAAGCCGGCTCCTACCTGGGTGTTGTAGGAGCCTGCTTGCCGGCGAAAGCGACCTCAAGGCAGGAAGATCAGTCTTCCTTGCCCTTGGTCCGCACCGCACGCTGCAGCTCGCGATCGGAATCGCGCTCGCGTTCGGTGTGACGCTTGTCGTATTCCTTCTTGCCCTTGCCCAGTGCGATTTCACACTTGACCAGGTGCTTGCTCCAGTAGAGCGAAAGGCACACACAGGCGTAACCCTTCTGCTGCACGGCGGCGAACAGCTTTTCCAGCTCGCGCTGGTTGAGCAGCAGCTTGCGCGAGCGCGTCGGGTCGGCAATGACGTGGGTACTTGCAGTGGTCAGCGGGGTGAAATGGCTGCCGAACAGCCAGGCCTCGCCATCCTTGAGCAGCACGTAACTGTCCACCAGTTGCGCCTTGCCCGCCCGCAGACTCTTTACTTCCCAGCCGGCCAGGACCAGTCCAGCCTCGAACCGATGTTCGATGAAGTAATCGTGACGCGCCTTTTTATTTTGCGCGATGGTCCCTGTTGGGTGTTTCTTCTGTTTAGCCATAGGGGCGGCATTATAGGGAGTTGCGCGCGCGTCGGCTACGGTGACGCAGCGTGCTTGAGCAGGTTGATTGAATCCCGGACAATGCGGCCTCTTTTTTTTCGGTTGGGCGCGTTAACGATGTCGACAGACAGGGTCTCTGTCCACGGCGGCTGGGCAAGCCGCTGGGTCTTTATACTCGCTGCAACTGGTTCGGCCGTGGGCCTGGGGAGCATCTGGAAATTCCCCTACATGGTCGGTGTCTATGGTGGTGGTGCTTTTGTCCTGGTGTTTCTGGCGTGTATTGCGCTGATCGGCTTGCCGGTGATGCTGGCGGAAACCTTGATTGGCCGTCGGGCACGGCAGAGTCCGGCCAATGCCCTGAAGGTGCTGGCTCTGGAGGCGGGGCATTCGGCCAGGTGGTCCTGGGGCGCCTTCGCCGGAATGATCACGGCGCTGCTGATTCTTTCCTTCTATAGCGTGGTGGGTGGTTGGTCCCTGGACTACATCATCGATATGGGGCGCGGCGACTTTCAGGGTGTCACGGCGGATCAGGTCAGTGTGTACTTCTCCGCGGTGACGGCCGACCCGTGGCGACTGACGCTTTGGCACACGCTGTTCATGCTGCTGTCGGCATTGGTGATTGCCAAGGGAGTGGTCGCTGGGCTTGAACGCAGTTTGCGGATCATGATGCCGCTGCTGTTCGTGATGCTGTTGGTGCTGCTGGGCTACAGCATGACCACCGGGCATTTCATGCAGGGCCTGCATTTCATGTTCGACTTCAGCCTGGACCGCTTGTTGGACGGGCTGCTGCCGGCCATGGGGCATGCGTTCTTTTCCCTCAGCGTGGGGGTTGGTTCGATCATGATCTACGGTGCCTACATGCCCAAGCATTCATCCCTGGCTGGCACCGTGGTCGGTGTGGCGCTGCTGGATACCTTCGTTTCGCTGGTGGCGGGGATGGCCCTGTTCCCCATCGTATTCGCTGCCGGGCTGAATCCCAGCGAGGGGCCGGGCCTGATGTTCATCAGCCTGCCGTTTGCCTTCGGCAATGTGGCGTTCGGCCAGCTTATGGGCGTAGTGTTCTTTATCCTGGTGGCGATTGCTGCCTGGAGTTCGGCGATTTCCTTGTTGGAACCGATGGTGGCTTATCTCGTCGAGAGGACTAAAATCCGCCGCGGCTGGGTGACATTCTGGCTGGCGTTCAGTTGCTGGTTCGTGGGATTGGGAACGGTGTTCTCTTTCAACATCTGGCAGCAGGCCAAATTCTTCGTGAACGAAGGCGGTGTTTTTCATCTCTATCGATGGGGCGCGGCCGGCGGTCTGGATTTCTTTGGCGTAATCGACTTTTTCACCTCGCGGATCATGTTGCCTCTTGGCGGTTTGTGCTTCGTGGTGTTTGCAGGTTGGGTGATGGGCCGTGAGGCTGTTCGTGATGAGTTGTCGTTGCGTAGTCCGTTGTTGTTCACCCTGGCCTTGTTTTTGATGCGCTATGTGGCGCCCGTCGGCATTCTTGTGGTGTTTGCCGCCCAGTTGTGGAAATGAAGCTCACATGACGACCCATATTCAACGTTCGGCCCTTTTGCCCTATCCGGCGCAGTTTCTGTATGACCTGGTCAATGATGTGGCCCGTTACCCGGAGTTTCTGCCCTGGTGCTCTTCGGCCGAGGTGCTGGAAAACAGCGAGGAACGGATGCGTGCCAGCTTGGCGGTGGCCAAGGGCGGCATGAGCCAGCGTTTTGTGACTTGCAATACCCTGGTGCCGGGACAGTCGATCGAGATGAACCTGGAAGAGGGGCCGTTCAACCAACTGCATGGGTTATGGGTGTTCAAGCCGTTGGGGGAGAAGGCCTGCAAGATCAGCCTCGATCTGTCGTTCGACTACGCCGGGCCGTTGGTGCGTGCCACTCTGGGGCCTCTGTTTAATCAGGCGGCCAATACTCTGGTGGATGCATTCTGCCAGCGGGCCAAGCAACTGCATGGTTGAGCCTCTGATTATCATCGAGGTGGTTCACGCTGCCGTCGACCGCCAGGTGCTGCTGAGTGTACAAGTGCCCCAGGGTTCGACCCTGCTTGCAGCGTTGGAGGCTTCTTCTATAAAGGAGCATTTTGCGGGGCTGGATCTGGCGGCGTGTCCGGTGGGAATCTTCGGAAAGCAGGTATCCGATCCTGGGCAATATGTAGTTCAGGCCGGAGATCGAATTGAAATCTATCGTCCGCTGTTGGCCGATCCGAAAGAGGTGCGGCGTCTGCGTGCCGCCAAGGCGGCCGAGGCTCGTAAGCGTGAGCAGTGATCGTTAGCGACAGCCAATAAAAAAGCCCGGGCATGCCCGGGCTTTTTTATTCGCCACAAATTATTGCGGAGAAGTGTCCAGTGGTTCAGGAGTAGGCACTGGTACGGTTTCGACGCCATCCACATCCTTCTGGATCTGGTCCAGCAGCGAACCCGGTTTGACCGGTTTCTCGGCTTTTGGCTTCTCGGCGTTCTCGGCAGGGGCGGTAACGGTGTTGCCGCTCTCCTTGCCCAACAGGGCTTCGTCGCGGCTTACGCCTGGCATGAAGTCGCCGGCCAAGCTAACCAGTTGGTCGTTGCCGTTGAAGATCAGGCTGACGCGTTCCTGTTGGCGTTCACCACCACCAGGTTGCAGGCTGTAGAGATAATCCCAGCGATCGGCATGGAACGTGTCGGTCAACAGAGGGTTGCCCATGATAAACCTTACTTGCCGTCGGGTCATTCCCGGGCGCAACTGGTCTATCATGTCCTGCGTCACGACATTGCCCTGCTGGATGTCGATTTTGTAAACCCCGGGGAATGAACAACCGGCGAGTGCGAGCAGTCCCACGAAGGTGAAACTGGTTAGCAAGAGCTTGGTGTTTTGCATCGGTGGGCGACTTCCACTATCTTGGCTGGGACAACGTAAACCCCGATCATACCCGCATTAAGAGAAGCTGCGAAGCAGCATCGGCGAGAAAGCTGACCATGGTTGAAAATAGCGAACTACGTAAAGCCGGCCTTAAAGTGACTCTGCCACGGGTCAAAATTCTACAAATGCTCGACTCCACCGAGCAGCGGCACATGAGCGCTGAAGATGTCTACAAGGCGCTGATGGAAGCTGGTGAGGATGTGGGTCTGGCCACGGTTTACCGTGTACTGACTCAATTCGAAGCAGCCGGACTGGTGGTGCGCCATAATTTTGATGGCGGTCACGCTGTATTCGAGCTGGCGGATGGCGGTCACCACGACCATATGGTCAACGTGGAGTCTGGCGAAGTGATCGAGTTCTTCGACGAAGAAATCGAAAAGCTTCAGAAGGCGATTGTCGAAAAGCACGGTTTCGAGTTGGTGGATCACAATCTTGTGCTGTATGTGCGCAAGAAGAAGTAAGCCTCTCACGCGACTGGCATAGTCGTGAAACGATCGAAGGCGACCTCAGGGTCGCCTTCGTGCTTTGTGCCTATATAAAAGAAGCGCTACAACCTCAGGCCTTGGTGGTTACTACCATTTTCTTGGCGTGGGCCAGGGACTCCTTGGTCAAATCGATACCGCCCAGCATGCGGGCAATTTCCTCGATTCTTTCGTTCTTGCCCAGTTTGGAAACGGCGGTATGGGTCGCGTTGTTGCCACGGACCTTGTGCACGAACAGATGTTGATGCCCCTGGGCGGCAACTTGTGGCAGGTGAGTAACCGTCAGCACCTGGCCGCGCTCGCCGAGACGCCGCAGCAATTGGCCGACGATCTCGGCAGTCGGGCCGCCGATCCCTACGTCGACTTCGTCGAACACCAGGGTAGGCACTCGTGAGGTTTGTGCCGTGATGACCTGGATCGCCAGGCTGATGCGTGACAACTCGCCACCCGAGGCGACCTTGGCCAGCGCCTTGAGCGGTTGTCCCGGGTTGGCGCTGACCAGGAGTTCGACCTGCTCCAGGCCGTTGGGCAGCAGCTCATCGCTGGTGTTGGCTCGCAGCTCGATCGTGAAGCGTCCGCCGGGCATGCCCAGGCGCTGAATTTCAAGTTCTACCGCGCTGGCCAGTCCGGTGGCCGCCTGCTCCCGCAAGCGACTCAGTTCCTGGGCTTTCTCCTGATAGTGGCGGGCGAAGGACTGCAGCTCTTCGCCGAGGCGCTCGATGCTCTCGTCGTTGGCGTCCAGGGTTTCGATTTCATCCAGCAGGGTTTGCTGCATGGCCGCCAGTTCGAAGGGCTGGATGCGATGCTTGCGTGCCAGGGTATAGATGGAGTCCAGGCGTTCCTCCAGCTGTTGCAGGCGTGCCGGGTCGGCATCGAAGTGATCGAGGAAGCGATTCAATTCGCCCACGGCTTCTTCCACCTGGATCTGGGCGCTGGCCAGCAGGTTGGTGGCCTCGCCTAATGCTCCTGTCGAGTTGCCGATGCTGGACAGGCGGTTGAGGCTGACGGTCAAGGCGTTGAGGACATTGCCAGAGTCGCTTTCGCTGCACTGTTCGACCACCTGGCGGCAGATGCCCAGCAGGGTTTCGGCGTTGGTCAGGTTCTTGTGTTCCTGCTCCAACTCTTCGAGTTCGTTTTCTCCCAGGCCGAGATTCTCCAGCTCTTCAAGCTGATAGCTCAGCAGTTGATGGCGGGCGCGCTGCTCATCGCCGGAATTGGACAGGCGCTCCAGCTCCTGGCGTGTCTGGCGCCAGCGCTGGGCGGCCAACTGCACCTGGCGGGCGAGATCGGTAGCGCCGGCATATTCATCCAGCAGGCGTCGATGGGTATCGGTCTTGAGCAGTGACTGGTGCTCGTGCTGGCTGTGGATGTCGATCAGCAGTTCGCCCAGGGCCTTGAGGTCTCCGAGCGGGCAGGGCGTACCGTTGATATAGCCGCGGGAGCGTCCTTCGGCGGTGATCACCCGGCGTAGTATGCACGGCCCGTCGTTATCCAGATCGCGCTCGGCCAGCCAACTGTGGGCCTCGGGAATGTCCGAGAGGTCGAAGGTGGCAAGGATGTCGGCCTTGTCGGCGCCGGGTCGTACCACGCCACTGTCGGCGCGATCGCCCAGGGTCAGGCCGAGAGCGTCGAGCATGATTGACTTGCCGGCGCCGGTTTCGCCGGTAATGACGCTCATTCCGCGATCCAGTTCCAGATCCAGGTGTTCGACGATGGCGTAATTGTGTACGGACAGGTGCACCAGCATTAAGGCCGCTCCCAAACTAGATGTCTGGTTATTTATACAGTGTTTTGTTTCGGGCTGACAATGCTTTCCCTTAGCTCGATTTGCTTGGTCATTCTGGCTTTTTAGTGCCTCGGGAGTGTCCGCGTACAGGATTTATCCGGTCGGAACAACTTTTGCTGTGGCTGCGGGCTTGAACCCTGAAAATGCGACCCCATATAGCTGTGCAGAAGAGTGAGCCTGGCTCACAGACGATATTGAAAGGAGAATTTCATGGCTGACGAACAGACGCTGGATACGCAAAATCTAGACGCCAATCAGGCCCCCGAGGCTTCGGGTGAAGACCTGGCGGCTCGTGTACAAGTGCTCGAAGAGCAACTGGCTGGTGCGCAGGATCAGGCTTTGCGTGTTGCAGCCGATCTGCAAAACGTCCGCCGCCGCGCCGAGCAGGATGTGGAAAAGGCTCACAAATTTGCTCTCGAGAAGTTTGCCGGTGACCTGTTGCCGGTGATCGATAGCCTGGAGCGTGGCCTGGAGCTGTCCAATCCGGACGACGAAAGCATCCGCCCAATGCGTGAAGGTATCGAACTGACCTTGAAGATGTTCCACGACACCCTCAAGCGTTATCAGTTGGAAGCCATCGATCCTCACGGCGAACCATTCAACGCTGAACAGCATCAGGCCATGGCCATGCAGGAAAGCGCGGATGTAGAACCCAACAGTGTTCTCAAAGTGTTCCAGAAGGGTTATCAGCTCAATGGTCGCCTCCTGCGCCCGGCCATGGTCGTGGTCAGCAAGGCGCCTGCACCGGTTTCGCCTTCGATTGACGAAAAGGCTTGAAAACGGCTGTAGAGCCCCCATCTAACAGTCAAGCGTTTAAGTGCTACCGCAGTTTGCCACCACAACTGCGGCATCCAAATCCAAAGTTTCGGGAGAGTTAACATGGGCAAAATTATCGGTATTGACTTGGGGACCACCAACTCGTGCGTCTCCATTCTTGAAAACGGCAACGTAAAAGTTATCGAAAACGCTGAAGGCGCGCGTACCACGCCGTCGATCATCGCTTACGCCAACGATGGCGAGATTCTGGTAGGTCAGTCGGCCAAGCGTCAGGCTGTTACCAACCCGCACAACACCCTGTATGCAGTTAAGCGTCTGATCGGTCGTCGTTTCGACGAAGAAGTTGTGCAGAAAGACATTCAGATGGTCCCTTACAAGATCGTCAAGGCTGACAACAACGACGCCTGGGTTGAAGTGAACGGCCAGAAAATGGCTCCGCCACAGATTTCGGCTGAAATCCTTAAAAAGATGAAGAAGACCGCCGAAGACTACCTCGGCGAAGCAGTGACCGAAGCGGTCATTACTGTTCCGGCCTACTTCAACGACAGCCAGCGTCAGGCCACCAAGGACGCCGGTCGTATCGCTGGTCTGGACGTCAAGCGCATCATCAACGAACCAACCGCAGCCGCTCTGGCTTATGGCATGGACAAGGCCAAGGGCGATCACACCGTGATCGTTTATGACCTGGGTGGCGGTACGTTTGACGTTTCCGTGATCGAGATCGCTGAAGTCGACGGTGAGCATCAGTTCGAAGTACTGGCCACCAACGGTGACACCTTCCTGGGTGGTGAGGACTTCGACATCCGTCTGATCGACTACCTGGTTGATGAGTTCAAGAAAGAAAGCGGCATGAACCTCAAGGGTGACCCGCTGGCCATGCAGCGTCTGAAAGAAGCTGCCGAAAAAGCCAAGATCGAGCTGTCCTCGAGCCAGCAGACCGACGTCAACCTGCCGTACATCACAGCAGATGCCACTGGTCCTAAGCACCTGAACGTGAAGATCTCCCGCGCCAAGCTGGAATCTCTGGTTGAAGACCTGGTTCAGCGCACCATCGAGCCATGCCGCATCGCTCTGAAGGACGCCGGTATCGACGTTGGCGCGATCAACGACGTAATCCTGGTCGGCGGCCAGACTCGTATGCCGCTGGTACAGAAAGCCGTAACCGACTTCTTCGGTAAAGAAGCTCGTAAGGACGTCAACCCGGACGAAGCGGTTGCCATGGGTGCTGCGATCCAGGGTGCGGTTCTGGCCGGTGACGTGAAAGACGTACTGCTGCTGGACGTTAGCCCGCTGACCCTGGGTATCGAAACCATGGGTGGCGTGATGACCGCGCTGATCGAGAAAAACACCACGATTCCTACCAAGAAATCCCAGGTGTTCTCGACTGCCGATGACAACCAGGGCGCCGTGACCATTCACGTGCTGCAGGGCGAGCGTAAGCAAGCCGCGCAGAACAAGTCTCTGGGCAAGTTCGACCTGACCGACATTCCACCTGCTCCACGTGGCGTGCCGCAGATCGAAGTGACCTTCGACATCGACGCCAACGGCATCCTGCACGTAGGTGCGAAGGACAAGGCTACCGGTAAGACTCAGTCGATCGTGATCAAGGCCAACTCCGGCCTGTCGGATGAAGAAATCCAGCAGATGATCCGTGACGCTGAAGCCAACTCGGAAGAGGATCGCAAGTTCGAAGAGCTGGCCACTGCCCGTAACCAGGGTGACGCGCTGGTGCACTCGACTCGCAAGATGGTGGCTGACGCCGGCGACAAAGTGACTGCGGAAGAGAAGACCGCGATTGAAGCTGCCGTGGTTGCTCTGGAAGCCGCTGTCAAAGGTGACGACAAGGCTGCCATCGACGCCAAGGTCGAAGAGCTGTCGAAAGTCTCGGCCCCGGTTGCCCAGAAGATGTACGCCGAACAGGCTCAGCCTGCTGAGGGTGCAGCACCGCACGCTGAGTCTGCTGAAAAAGCCGACGACGTCGTCGATGCCGAGTTCGAAGAAGTAAAAGACCACAAGTAATGGCTTGTTGGTCGGCCGGTTGACTGCCTTTGGGCGGTGACTGGTAGGATGTCGCCGCGCGGGAGCTTGCTCCCGCGTTGGCGTGTCTGGAGTCAGCGAATTTTGATGGTGTGCAACTTCCGTTTGTGCACTGGCGGTCGGGTCGGAGAAGCTCCTGCTTTCCGGCTGCGATGACCGCAATGATCGACCTGCAACCGGGTCGTCTATCCAAGACCAGGATCGTTGAATTGACGTGAGTTGGGTCCGGGCCTTATTGGGGCTCAGCGAGTTTGGCAGAGCTCAGGAGGGTTTGCCGGGCGTCCTTAAGAGTGCAAAGACTTATGGCAAAGCGTGACTATTACGAAGTATTGGGTGTGGAGCGTGGCTCCAGCGAAGCGGAGCTGAAAAAGGCTTACCGTCGCCTGGCGATGAAGCATCACCCGGATCGTAATCCCGGCGACAAAGCGTCGGAAGACATGTTCAAGGAGGCCAACGAGGCCTACGAAGTGCTGTCCGACTCCAGTAAGCGCGCAGCTTATGACCAGTATGGTCATGCCGGTGTCGATCCGAGCATGGGTGGTGGTGGCGCCGGTTTTGGCGGTCAGAACTTCTCCGATATCTTCGGTGATGTGTTCAGTGATTTCTTCGGTGGCGGTCGCGGCGGCTCTCGCGGTGGCGCGCAGCGCGGTAGCGATCTGCGTTACACCCTGGAACTGAATCTGGAAGAGGCGGTGCGGGGCACCACGGTTAACATCCGTGTGCCAACACTGGTCAATTGCAAGCCGTGCGATGGTTCGGGTGCCAAGAAGGGCTCGTCGCCTGTCACTTGCCCGACTTGCGGTGGTATTGGTCAGGTGCGCATGCAGCAGGGCTTCTTCTCGGTGCAGCAGACCTGCCCGCGTTGCCATGGTCAGGGCAAGATCATTTCCGATCCGTGCGATTCGTGCCACGGCGAAGGCCGCGTCGAAGAGTACAAGACGCTGTCGGTAAAAGTGCCGGCAGGTGTCGATACGGGTGACCGTATCCGTCTGTCCGGTGAGGGTGAGGCGGGGACCCAGGGTGGTCCGACTGGTGACTTGTATGTGGTGATCAATGTGCGCGAGCACTCGATCTTCCAGCGTGACGGCAAGCATCTGTTCTGCGAAGTGCCTATCAGCTTTGTTGATGCGGCCTTGGGCGGCGAGCTGGAGATTCCGACTCTGGATGGTCGGGTCAAGCTGAAGATTCCTGAGGGGACTCAGACCGGCAAGCAGTTCCGGATTCGCGGCAAGGGCGTTGCTCCGGTGCGTGGCGGCGGTGCTGGCGATCTGATGTGTCGGGTTGCGGTGGAAACGCCAGTGAACCTGAGTCGTCGTCAGCGCGAGCTGCTGGAAGAGTTGCGCGGTTCGCTGGATGGCGACAATTCGCACTCGCCGAAAACCACGGGTTGGTTCGAGGGCGTCAAACGCTTCTTCGGCGATCTGTAAGGAGTAATGCATGCGACGTATAGCAGTCATGGGCGCCGCGGGGCGCATGGGCAAGACTTTGGTCGAGGCTGTGCAGCTGCGCTCGCCGCTCTCTGGGTTGACGGCGGCGATCGTTCGTCCTGGCAGTTCGCTGGTGGGTGCGGATGCAGGTGAGCTGGCGTCCCTGGGGCGTCTTGGCGTGTCGATGTCCGATAGCCTGGAGAAGGTTGTCGATGAGTTTGATGTGCTGATCGATTTCACCTTGCCTGAAGTGATGCTCAAGAACCTGGCCTTCTGCCGTAAGGCGGGCAAGGCCATGGTGATTGGTACTACGGGTTTGGGCGCCAAGGAAAAGCAATTGCTGGCTGAGGCGGGCAAGGAGATTCCCATCGTCTTCGCTGCCAACTTCAGTGTCGGGGTGAACCTTTCGCTGAAGCTGCTGGATATGGCAGCTCGGGTGCTGGGCGATGATGCGGACATCGAAATCATCGAGGCTCATCACCGTCACAAGATCGATGCGCCTTCGGGCACTGCCCTGCGCATGGGTGAGGTGATTGCCAATGCCTTGGGGCGCGACCTGCAACAGGTTGCGGTCTATGGTCGCGAGGGGCATACCGGTGCGCGTGAGCGCGAAACCATCGGTTTCGCCACTGTGCGTGGTGGTGATGTGGTGGGGGATCACACTGTGCTGTTTGCCACTGAGGGCGAGCGCCTGGAAATCACCCACAAGGCCTCCAGTCGCATGACCTTCGCCAAAGGTGCGGTACGTGCTGCCCTATGGCTGGATGGTCGCGAGGCCGGTCTTTACGACATGCAGGATGTGCTGGATTTGCGTTGAGATGCATCTGAAGTGGGGTTGAGGCTGTCCTTCAGCCCCGCTTCGCACCGCTAGGCGATGTTCTGTCGCATTCCTCTGCCTTTAAGGCTCATTAGCGGTGGACCGAAAAAGCCTTTTTCTGTAAGCTACAGCTTTAGTGTGTCCACTAAAAGCGCGCAGATAATTCGACGAAGAAGCGGGGTGACGTGTCTATACGTCATTCCGCTTTTTTGCAACCTGCGATCGCCCTTTCAGGCTCTATTTACGGGAGGTCTTCTTGACTAAGCCAGCCATACTCGCCCTTGCTGATGGCAGCATTTTTCGTGGCGAAGCCATTGGAGCCGACGGTCAAACCGTTGGTGAGGTGGTGTTCAACACCGCAATGACCGGCTATCAGGAAATCCTTACCGATCCTTCCTACGCCCAACAGATCGTTACCCTGACCTATCCCCACATTGGCAACACCGGCACCACGCCGGAAGACGCCGAGTCCGACCGCGTCTGGTCGGCTGGCCTGGTTATCCGTGACTTGCCGCTGGTGGCCAGCAACTGGCGTAACACCCTGTCCCTGTCCGATTACCTGAAAGCCAACAACGTTGTGGCGATCGCCGGTATCGACACCCGTCGCCTGACCCGCATCCTGCGTGAAAAAGGTGCTCAGAACGGCTGCATCATGGCCGGCGACAACATCTCCGAAGAAGCGGCGATTGCAGCAGCGCGCGGCTTCCCGGGCCTGAAAGGCATGGACCTGGCGAAAGTCGTCAGCACCAAGCAAAGCTACGAATGGCGTTCGACTGTCTGGGATCTGAAAACCGACAGCCACGCCACCATCGAAGCCGCCGATCTGCCGTACCACGTGGTTGCCTATGACTTCGGGGTCAAGCTGAACATCCTGCGCATGCTAGTGGAGCGCGGCTGCCGCGTGACCGTTGTGCCTGCTCAGACCCCGGCGAGCGACGTCCTGGCCCTCAATCCAGATGGCGTGTTCCTGTCCAACGGTCCTGGTGACCCCGAGCCTTGCGACTACGCGATCAAGGCCATCAAGGAAATCCTCGAGACCGAGATTCCGGTGTTCGGCATCTGCCTGGGTCACCAACTGCTGGCCCTGGCTTCCGGTGCCAAGACCCTGAAAATGGGCCACGGCCATCACGGTGCCAACCACCCGGTCCAGGACCTGGACACCGGCGTGGTCATGATCACCAGCCAGAACCACGGTTTTGCGGTGGATGAAGCCACGCTGCCGGGCAACGTCCGGGCGATCCACAAGTCGCTGTTCGACGGCACCCTGCAGGGTATCGAGCGTACCGACAAGAGCGCGTTCAGCTTCCAGGGCCACCCTGAAGCCAGCCCGGGCCCGAACGATGTGGCGCCGCTGTTCGACCGCTTCATCAACGAGATGGCCAAGCGACGCTAAGCGCTCGCCTTGAAAATGTAGCGAGCAGCGCCTGAGGGCGGCCCCGGCGAGTCCGGCGGAATAATCCCCTCAGGTGCCTCAGAGAATGTTCAAGACGGCTTGCCGACTGACCTGCGGATTTGAGTGACAACCCATGCCAAAACGTACAGACATTAAAAGCATCCTGATTCTTGGCGCTGGCCCGATCGTGATCGGCCAGGCCTGCGAATTCGACTACTCCGGCGCCCAGGCCTGCAAGGCCCTGCGCGAAGAGGGTTACCGGGTCATCCTGGTGAACTCCAACCCGGCCACCATCATGACCGACCCGGCCATGGCCGACGCCACCTACATCGAGCCGATCAAGTGGCAGACCGTTGCCAAGATCATCGAGAAAGAGCGTCCGGATGCGCTGCTGCCAACCATGGGCGGCCAGACGGCTCTGAACTGCGCTCTGGACCTGGAGCGCGAAGGCGTTCTGGAGAAGTTCGGCGTAGAGATGATCGGTGCCAATGCCGACACCATCGACAAGGCTGAGGACCGTTCGCGCTTCGACGCTGCCATGAAGTCCATCGGCCTGGCGTGCCCACGTTCCGGTATCGCTCACAGCATGGAAGAGGCCAATGCAGTCCTCGACAAGCTGGGTTTCCCTTGCATCATCCGTCCGTCCTTCACCATGGGCGGCACCGGTGGCGGTATTGCTTACAACCGTGAAGAGTTCGAAGAGATCTGTGCCCGCGGTCTGGACCTGTCGCCGACCAAGGAACTGCTGATCGACGAATCGCTGATCGGCTGGAAAGAGTACGAGATGGAGGTGGTCCGCGATAAGAAGGACAACTGCATCATCGTCTGCTCCATCGAAAACTTCGACCCGATGGGTGTGCACACCGGTGACTCGATCACCGTAGCTCCGGCACAGACCCTGACCGACAAGGAATACCAGATCCTGCGTAACGCCTCCCTGGCGGTACTGCGTGAGATCGGCGTGGAAACCGGCGGTTCCAACGTGCAGTTCGGCATCTGCCCGAACACTGGCCGCATGGTCGTGATCGAGATGAACCCGCGGGTGTCCCGTTCTTCGGCGCTGGCCTCGAAAGCCACGGGTTTCCCGATCGCCAAGGTCGCTGCCAAGCTGGCGGTGGGTTACACCCTGGACGAGCTGTCCAACGACATCACCGGCGGCAAGACTCCAGCCTCCTTCGAGCCGTCCATCGACTACGTCGTGACCAAGCTGCCGCGCTTCGCCTTCGAGAAATTCTCCAAGGCTGACGCGCGCCTGACCACCCAGATGAAGTCGGTGGGTGAAGTCATGGCCATCGGCCGGACCTTCCAGGAATCCCTGCAGAAAGCTCTGCGCGGTCTGGAGGTCGGTGTTTGCGGCCTGGATCCGAAGCTCGACCTGAGCAATCCGGAAAGCATGAACGTCCTCAAGCGCGAGCTGACCGTGCCAGGCGCCGAGCGTATCTGGTACGTGGCTGACGCCTTCCGTGCCGGCATGACCGTCGAGCAGATCTTCGGCATGAACATGATCGATCCTTGGTTCCTGGTGCAGATCGAAGATCTGATCAAGGAAGAAGAGAAGGTCAAGACCTTGGGTCTGTCGGCTATCGGTCGCGACCTGATGTTCCGCTTGAAGCGCAAAGGCTTCTCCGACCAGCGTCTGGCCAAGCTGCTGGGTGTGACTGAGAAGAACCTGCGCACTCACCGTCATAAGCTGGAAGTGTTCCCGGTCTACAAGCGCGTCGACACCTGCGCCGCCGAGTTCGCTACTGACACCGCTTACCTGTACTCGACTTATGAAGAAGAGTGCGAAGCCGCACCATCGACCCGCGACAAGATCATGATCCTGGGCGGCGGTCCAAACCGTATCGGCCAGGGTATCGAGTTCGACTACTGCTGCGTACACGCTGCACTGGCACTGCGCGACGATGGTTACGAAACCATCATGGTCAACTGCAACCCGGAAACCGTTTCCACCGACTACGACACCTCCGATCGCCTGTACTTCGAACCGGTAACCCTGGAAGACGTGCTGGAAATCGTCCGCGTCGAGAAGCCAAAAGGCGTGATCGTTCAGTACGGCGGCCAGACTCCGCTGAAGCTGGCCCGTGCCCTGGAAGCGGCCGGTGTGCCGATCATTGGCACCAGTCCTGACGCCATCGACCGTGCCGAAGACCGTGAGCGCTTCCAGCAAATGGTTGAGCGCCTGAACCTGCGTCAGCCGCCAAACGCCACCGTGCGCAGCGAAGACGAAGCGATTCGTGCCGCGACCAAGATCGGTTATCCGCTGGTGGTGCGTCCGTCCTATGTTCTGGGCGGCCGTGCAATGGAAATCGTCTACGAGGAAGAAGAGCTCAAGCGCTACCTGCGTGAAGCGGTGCAAGTGTCCAACGACAGTCCGGTGCTGCTGGATCACTTCCTCAACTGCGCCATCGAGATGGACGTGGATGCGGTCTGCGACGGCACCGACGTGGTGATCGGCGCAATCATGCAGCATATCGAGCAGGCCGGTGTTCACTCCGGCGACTCCGCGTGCTCTCTGCCGCCGTACTCGCTGCCGGCGCACATCCAGGATGAGATGCGTGAGCAGGTCAAGAAAATGGCCCTGGAACTGGGGGTGGTCGGCCTGATGAACGTACAGCTGGCCCTTCAGGGTGAGCAGATCTATGTGATCGAGGTTAACCCGCGTGCTTCCCGCACCGTGCCTTTCGTGTCCAAGTGCATCGGCGTCTCCCTGGCGATGATCGCGGCTCGTGTGATGGCTGGTAAGACCCTGAAAGAGCTGGGCTTTACCAAGGAAATCATCCCGAACTTCTACAGCGTCAAGGAAGCGGTGTTCCCGTTCGCCAAGTTCCCGGGTGTTGACCCGATCCTCGGCCCAGAGATGAAGTCCACCGGTGAAGTCATGGGTGTGGGCGATACTTTCGGTGAGGCTTTCGCCAAGGCCCAGATGGGCGCCAGCGAAGTGCTGCCGACTGGCGGTACTGCATTTATCAGTGTTCGTGACGATGACAAACCTCTGGTTGCAGGCGTGGCCCGTGATCTGATCAACTTGGGCTTCGAAGTGGTCGCTACTGCGGGCACCGCCAAGCTGATCGAAGCGGCCGGCCTGAAAGTGCGTCGTGTGAACAAGGTGACTGAAGGCCGTCCGCATGTGGTCGATATGATCAAGAACGACGAAGTCACCCTGATCATCAACACCACTGAAGGTCGTCAGTCGATTGCTGACTCTTACTCCATTCGTCGTAACGCCTTGCAGCACAAGATCTACTGCACCACCACCATTGCTGCTGGCGAAGCTATCTGCGAAGCGTTGAAGTTCGGTCCGGAAAAAACCGTGCGTCGCTTGCAGGATCTACACGCAGGATTGAAGGCATGAATAAATACCCAATGACCGTCCAGGGCGCTCGCGCCCTGGAAGAAGAGCATGCTCACCTGACCAAGGTCGTTCGTCCTAAGCTCAGCCAGGACATCGGTACGGCCCGCGAGTTGGGTGACTTGAAGGAAAACGCTGAATACCATGCTGCGCGTGAACAGCAAGGCATGGTCGAGGCTCGGATCCGTGATATCGAAGGTCGCCTGCAGAACTCGGTGGTCATCGATGTCACGACCATTCCTCATACCGGCAAGGTGATCTTTGGCACCACGGTCGAGATCGCCAACGTCGAGACTGACGAAAGCGTGACCTACCAGATCGTTGGTGAGGACGAGGCTGATATCAAGCTCGGTAAAATCTCCGTCGGCTCGCCGATTGCTCGTGCCTTGATTGCCAAGGAAGAGGGTGATGTGGTGGCGGTCAAAACGCCTGGCGGTGTAATCGAGTATGAGATTGTCGAAGTCCGTCACATCTGAAAGAAGGCGCCCGCTGCATGCGGGCGCCATGCTTTGGCAGCTGACCCAGATGCTGTGGGTCGGCGGCTTATGGCTGTTGCATTTCGGTTTGTTTCCCGTCCTGGGCCAGATTGGCCTTGCTCCCTTGCTGATCGAAGAGATTTCTACCCTGCTCAGTGCTTTGTTGGTGGGCTTTTCGGGGGCGTGCCTGGTTCTGCAGACGCTGGTGCTGATTCAGTCCGAAGGATTGAGAAGTCTTTGGCGGGATATTCGGGGGCAACTGCTGTTGATGGCAATGTATGCGTGCGGCATGTATTTCGCTGTGCGTATTCTGTTGCCTGAAGCTCAACGCTGGCAGTTGTTCAGCTATCTGGTTCTGGGATTTTCCGGCTTGATACTGGTATTGCAGCCGGTGCCAGGATGGGGTGGAAGGGTGCGCCAGGCACACCCTTGACCCGAGTCGACGTCAGTTGAAACGATGGACGTTCGACAATTGCTTGTTTACCTTGGCGTTCTTGCGGTAGATCAGCGCCATCTTGCCGATGACCTGCACCAGATCCGCTTTGCCGGCCTTGCACAGTTCGGCAATGGCTTCCAGGCGCGATTCGCGCTCGAGGATGTTGAGCTTGATCTTGATCAGCTCGTGATCGCTCAAGGCGCGTTCAAGTTCGGCTAGCACACCTTCGGTCAAACCGTTGTCAGCCACAGTCAATACTGGTTTCAGATGGTGGCCAATGGATTTGTACTGTTTCTTCTGCTCTTGAGTGAGCGGCATAATCTGACCCCTGCGTCTGATCTTGTAAAAAGCGGCGGCCAGTTTACCCGAGCGAGTCCGGGACCGCCCAGTTAATCACGACCCGTTTTATTTTGAGGTGGCCCGTGGCCCGTTCCAAAACTAGCCATAACTGGCTGAAAGAGCACTTCAACGACCCATTCGTCAAAATGGCGCAAAAAGATGGGTACCGTTCCCGTGCCAGCTACAAACTGCTGGAGATCCAGGAAAAGGACCGCCTTATCCGTCCTGGCATGAGTGTTATCGACCTGGGGGCTGCCCCGGGGGGCTGGTCGCAGGTGACCAGTCGTCTGATTGGTGGTCAGGGGCGATTGATCGCCTCGGATATCCTGGAAATGGACAGCATCCCCGATGTGACCTTCATTCAAGGGGACTTCACCGAGGATGCGGTGCTGGCGCAGATTCTCGAAGCTGTCGGAAATTCAGAGGTTGACCTTGTGATTTCCGATATGGCCCCCAATATGAGTGGGTTAGCAGCCGTGGACATGCCTCGGGCGATGTTCCTGTGCGAATTGGCGCTGGATCTTGCGGGTAGGGTACTACGGCCAGGTGGTGATTTTCTGATCAAGATTTTCCAAGGTGAAGGTTTTGATGAGTACCACAAGAGCGTTCGGCAGATGTTCGAGAAAGTGCAGATGCGCAAACCGACATCTTCCCGTGACCGTTCTCGGGAGCAATATCTGCTGGGGCGGGGCTTTCGTGGTCGCAGCGAGTAAGTAAGGTTTTTGACTGGGGTGATAGGATTTTCGTATTTCGCCCCGTCAGATTAAACGCATATTGTGTAGTCTAAGTTTCACATAGGGTTACAGACAGCGCCTGCCAGAGCTGTAGGTAATGTAGTAAGTTAGGCCGGTGAATATCATGCGAAGCGCGCGCCAGTAGCGGCGCTTGCTTCAGAGGGTAGTTAATTGAACGACATGGCAAAGAATCTGATCCTTTGGTTGATCATCGCTGCCGTCCTTGTGACGGTGATGAACAACTTCTCCAGCCCTAACGAGCCGCAAACCCTCAACTACTCCGACTTCATCCAGCAAGTTAAGGATGGCAAGGTCGAGCGCGTAGCTGTTGATGGCTACGTTATTACCGGCAAGCGCAGCGATGGCGATACCTTCAAAACCATCCGTCCTGCCATTCAGGACAATGGTCTGATCGGCGATTTGGTGGACAACCATGTCGTGGTCGAGGGCAAGCAGCCCGAGCAACAAAGTATCTGGACCCAACTGCTTGTAGCCAGTTTCCCGATCCTGGTGATCATTGCCGTCTTCATGTTCTTCATGCGGCAAATGCAGGGTGGCGCAGGTGGCAAGGGCGGGCCGATGAGCTTTGGCAAGAGCAAGGCGCGTCTGCTCTCTGAAGATCAGGTGAAAACCACTCTCGCTGACGTTGCTGGTTGTGACGAGGCCAAAGAGGAAGTTGGCGAGCTGGTTGAATTCCTGCGTGACCCAGGCAAGTTCCAGCGCCTTGGTGGCCGTATTCCTCGCGGCGTGCTGATGGTGGGGCCACCGGGCACCGGTAAGACCTTGCTGGCCAAGGCCATTGCGGGCGAAGCCAAGGTGCCGTTCTTCACTATCTCCGGTTCCGATTTCGTCGAGATGTTCGTTGGTGTTGGTGCCAGCCGTGTTCGCGACATGTTCGAACAGGCCAAGAAACATGCTCCATGCATCATTTTCATCGATGAGATCGACGCTGTCGGTCGTCACCGTGGTGCCGGCATGGGCGGCGGTCATGATGAGCGTGAGCAGACCCTCAACCAATTGCTGGTTGAGATGGACGGCTTTGAAATGAACGACGGCATCATTGTTATCGCCGCCACCAACCGTCCTGACGTGCTTGACCCAGCGCTGCTGCGGCCCGGTCGTTTCGACCGCCAGGTAGTGGTTGGCCTGCCGGATATTCGCGGTCGTGAGCAGATTCTCAAGGTCCACATGCGCAAAGTGCCAATGGGCGAAGATGTTGCTCCGGCGGTGATTGCGCGTGGTACGCCGGGCTTCTCCGGTGCCGACTTGGCAAACCTGGTGAACGAGGCCTCGCTGTTCGCGGCTCGTACCGGTAAGCGCATTGTCGAAATGAAGGAGTTTGAACTGGCCAAGGACAAGATCATGATGGGCGCAGAGCGCAAATCCATGGTCATGTCCGAGAAAGAGAAGCAGAACACCGCTTATCACGAAGCTGGCCACGCCATTGTTGGTCGAGTTGTGCCTGAGCATGACCCAGTCTACAAAGTCTCGATCATTCCTCGCGGTCGGGCATTGGGCGTCACCATGTTCTTGCCGGAGGAGGATCGCTATAGCTTGTCCAAGCGAGCCCTGATCAGCCAGATCTGCTCGCTCTATGGCGGTCGTATTGCAGAAGAGATGACGCTGGGTTTTGACGGTGTGACCACTGGCGCATCCAACGACATCATGCGCGCCAGCCAGATTGCTCGGAACATGGTCACCAAGTGGGGGCTCTCCGAAAAACTCGGCCCGCTGATGTATGCGGAAGAAGAGGGCGAAGTGTTCCTGGGGCGCAGTGCAGGCAGTCAGCATGCCAGTTTGTCCGCTGAAACAGCGAAACTGATCGACTCCGAAGTACGCAGCATCATTGATCAGTGCTATGGCACCGCCAAGCAGATCCTCACAGATAACCGCGACAAACTGGACGCCATGGCAGATGCCTTGATGAAGTACGAAACCATCGATGCTGATCAGATTGACGACATCATGGCTGGGCGTACTCCGCGTGAACCTCGTGATTGGGAGGGCGGTTCGGGTACTACTCCTCCAGTAGTGCAAAACGAACGTCCGGAAACACCCATTGGCGGCCCTGCTGCCGACCACTAAGGTTTTAAATGACTTCTGTTCCTTCCTCTACCCGGTTGCCTTGCGGCAACCGGGTTCTTGATTTGGCCCGTGCGCATGTCATGGGCATTCTCAATGTAACCCCCGATTCCTTCTCCGATGGCGGTCGCTTCAGTCAACTGGATGTCGCCTTGCGGCATGCCGAGGCCATGGTTCTTGCTGGTGCTACGCTGATCGATATCGGTGGCGAGTCGACGCGGCCGGGTGCTCGTGCGGTATCGCCCCTGGAAGAGTTGGAGCGTGTGGCCCCGGTCGTGGAGCGAATTAATCGCGAGCTGGATGTGGTTATTTCCGTTGATACCTCGACGCCGGCCGTCATGCGTGAAACCGCTCGCCTGGGAGCGGGGTTGATCAATGATGTGCGCGCACTGCGCCGTGATGGTGCCCTGGATGCGGCGGCCGCTACTGGTTTGCCTGTATGCCTGATGCATATGCTCGGTGAGCCTGGCGATATGCAAGACAACCCGCATTACCAGGACGTCACTCGGGAAGTGAGTGAGTTTTTGGTTGAGCGGATGGCGGCGTGTGCGTCGGTGGGGATCGAGGCTGGGCGGATTGTTCTTGACCCGGGCTTTGGTTTTGCCAAGACCCTGCAGCACAACTTGAGTCTGTTCAAGCATATGGAGACCTTGCATGCCCTTGGGCGTCCCCTGCTGGTCGGGGTGTCGCGAAAAAGCATGATTGGCCAGTCCCTGAATCGGCCTGTGGCCGAGCGATTGCACGGTAGCCTGGCACTGGCGGCACTGGCGGTGACCAAGGGCGCGAAGATTATCCGCGTCCATGATGTCGCCGAAACGGTGGATGTGGTGCGAATGATTGCGGCAGTGGAATCCGCTGAATAAGAACGATGGAGTACTTATGACTAAGAAATATTTTGGCACCGACGGCATTCGTGGTCGTGTGGGCGAATACCCTATTACTCCAGACTTTATGCTCAAGCTCGGCTGGGCGGCGGGCATGGCTTTCCGCAGCATGGGGGCTTGCCGTGTGCTGGTAGGTAAGGACACGCGTATCTCTGGGTACATGTTCGAATCGGCTCTCGAGGCAGGGCTATCTGCTGCCGGTGCAGATGTCATGCTGTTGGGGCCGATGCCAACTCCGGCTATCGCCTATCTGACGCGCACCTTCCATGCGGAGGCCGGGATTGTCATCAGTGCTTCGCACAATCCCCATGATGACAACGGCATCAAGTTCTTCTCGGGTGAGGGCACCAAGTTGCCTGACGAGGTGGAGTTGATGATCGAGGAGTTACTGGATGCGCCCATGACCGTGGTGGAGTCGAGCAAGCTCGGCAAGGTGTCGCGGATCAACGATGCATCGGGGCGCTATATCGAATTCTGCAAGAGCAGCGTGCCATCGAGCACCAGTTTTGCAGGCTTGAAGATCGTCCTGGACTGCGCTCATGGCGCCACCTACAAGGTCGCGCCGAGTGTATTCCGCGAGTTGGGTGCGCAAGTCACGGTTCTATCTGCGCAGCCTAATGGCTTGAACATCAACGAGAACTGCGGTTCGACTCATATGTCGCAATTGCAGGCAGCGGTCTTGGCTGAGCACGCGGATCTGGGTATTGCCTTTGATGGCGACGGTGACCGGGTGCTGATGGTCGACCAGACCGGTGCAATTGTTGACGGTGATGAGCTGCTGTTCATCATCGCCCGGGACCTGCATGAGCGTGACAAGTTGCAAGGCGGTGTGGTCGGGACGCTTATGAGCAATCTGGGGCTGGAGCTGGCTCTGGCGGATCTGGGTATTCCTTTTGTCCGGGCCAACGTAGGTGATCGTTATGTGATTGCTGAGCTGCTTGAGCGCAACTGGTTGGTGGGTGGAGAGAATTCCGGCCATATCGTGTGCTTCCGTCACGCGACCACTGGTGATGCGATCATCGCCGCGCTTCAGGTGCTGATGGCGCTCAAGGCGCGTGGTGAAAGTCTGGCGCAATCACGCCAAGGGCTGCGCAAATGCCCTCAAGTGCTGGTCAATGTCCGTTTTGGTGGTGGCGAGAGCCCGGTTGAGCATCCTGCTGTGAAAGAGGCTTGCGAGCGCGTTACGACTGCTATGGCGGGGCGTGGTCGGGTTCTGCTGCGCAAGTCCGGTACTGAGCCGCTGGTGCGTGTCATGGTCGAAGGTGACGATGAAGCTCAGGTTCGAGCCTACGCCGATGAGCTGGCAAAACTGGTTGCTGAAGTTTCTGCCTGATTTCGGCTTGCCAGTGTTGTTTTGGTTGGGTAACATCTGCGCCCACTTTGACCGACGAGGTACAGCATGCGTCGCCCTATGGTAGCTGGTAACTGGAAGATGCACGGTACCCGCGCCAGCGTCGCTGAGCTGATCAACGGCCTTCGTCATCTGGCCTTGCCAAGCGGTGTTGATGTCGCGGTATTCCCGCCTTGCTTGTATATCAATCAAGTGATTGATGGCTTGAAAGGCAAGTCGATTCAGGTCGGCGCGCAGAACTCTGCGGTGGAATCCATGCAAGGTGCGTTGACGGGCGAAATCGCCCCGAGTCAATTGGTGGACGCAGGTTGTTCCCTGGTGCTGGTTGGGCACTCTGAGCGCCGCATGATCATGGGCGAGCGGGACGCGACGCTTAACCGCAAGTTCGCTGCGGCACAGGCTTGTGGCCTTAAGCCGATTCTGTGTGTGGGGGAGACCCTCGAGCAGCGCGAAGCGGGGAAGACTCTGGAGGTTGTCGGGCGTCAGCTGGGCAGCATCATTGAGGAGTTGGGTGTTGGCGCATTCGCCAGTGCTGTTATCGCTTACGAGCCGGTCTGGGCCATTGGTACCGGACTGACTGCAACACCGCAACAGGCGCAGGATGTGCACGCAGCCATTCGCGCGCAGTTGGCGGCAGAGAATTCTGAAGTGGCACGAGGAGTGCGGCTTCTATACGGCGGCAGCGTGAAGGCGGCCAATGCGGTCGAACTGTTCGGCATGCCGGATATCGATGGGGGGCTCATTGGTGGAGCTTCCCTGAATGCAGATGAGTTCGGTGCGATCTGTCGCGCCGCGGGAAACTGAAAAAATGCTGGAAACAGTCGTAGTCGTTTTTCATCTGCTGGGTGCCCTGGGCGTAGTTGCTCTGGTTTTGCTGCAGCAGGGTAAAGGTGCGGATGCTGGCGCGTCTTTCGGTGCAGGTGCTTCAAATACTGTGTTCGGAAGCCAAGGTTCCTCTACCTTTCTTAGTAAGTTTACTGCTATACTTGCCGCCGGTTTCTTCATAACCAGCTTGGGGTTAGGTTACTTTGCTAAAGAGAAAGCTCATCAGCTGACTCAAGTAGGTTTGCCAGATCCAGCAGTACTTGAAGTACCAAAGCAAAAACCGGCTTCTGATGATGTCCCGGTGCTCCAAGAGCAAAAGTCGGCCAATAGTGCGACTGACGTACCTCCAGCTCCAGAGCAGAAGTAAGAAGAGTTTCGCGCAGTAACGTAGTCTATGCCGAGGTGGTGGAATTGGTAGACACGCAACCTTGAGGTGGTTGTGCCCATAGGGTGTAGGGGTTCGAGTCCCCTTCTCGGTACCAATTGTCAGGAGAGCCCGCGGTTGCGGGCTTTCTTGTAGGTGGAAGGTTACATTGACCCAAAAAGGGATCAGTCGTATACTTCCGCCCCAGCTTTGTCGCGGGGTGGAGCAGTCTGGTAGCTCGTCGGGCTCATAACCCGAAGGTCGTCGGTTCAAATCCGGCCCCCGCAACCAGTTTTAGCGGAGCCCCTTTTCAGGGGCTTTTTGTTAGCTGGACACTTTATAACGCCGCTATTCAACGGCGTTTCCGGGATGGGCGCTTCGCCCATTTTTTATTTGCACAAGCATGCACGAGGGGGTTCAGGTGTCGAGCAAGCTAGAACAGTTGCAGGCCTTGTTGGCCCCGGTGGTCGTGGCCCTTGGCTATGAATGCTGGGGTATTGAGTTTTCGGCTCAGGGTCGCCACTCATTGTTGCGCGTTTATATCGATAAAGAAGGCGGCGTGCTGGTGGACGATTGCGCCATCGTCAGCCGTCAGATCAGCGGTGTTCTCGACGTAGAAGATCCGATTTCCGTTGAATACACCCTTGAGGTTTCCTCTCCTGGCATGGAACGCCCACTGTTCACCCTTGAACAGTTCGCCAAGTATGTCGGTGAGCAAGTGAAGATCAAGCTGCGCTCGCCTTTCGAAGGTCGGCGTAATTTTCAGGGCCTTCTCCGCGGGGTGGAGGAGCAGGACGTCGTGGTGCAGGTGGATGATCACGAGTTTCTGTTGCCGATCGATATGATCGACAAGGCCAACATTATTCCCAGTTTTGACTGAGACGCGGATCCCGCGGATCCAATGGCTTGCGAAAGGCGAGGCGTACGATGAGCAAAGAAGTACTGCTGGTTGTTGAGTCGGTATCCAATGAAAAGGGTGTACCGGCAAGCGTGATTTTTGAAGCGCTGGAGCTGGCCCTGGCCACTGCTACCAAAAAGCGTTTTGAAGACGAAGTGGACCTGCGTGTGGAAATCAATCGCCACACCGGTTCCTATGAAACTTTCCGTCGCTGGACGGTGGTTGAAGAAGCCGATCTGGATGATCCAGCGGTCGAGACCTGGTTGAGCAAGGCGCGTGAAACCCATCCCGACGCTAAAGTCGGTGATGTGATCGAAGAGAAAATCGAATCCATCGAGTTCGGCCGCATCGCTGCCCAGACCGCCAAGCAGGTCATTGTGCAGAAAGTTCGCGAAGCCGAGCGCGCACAGGTGGTTGATGCCTATCGCGAGCGCCTGGGAGAAATCATCTCCGGCACCGTGAAAAAAGTGACACGTGACAACGTGATCGTCGATCTGGGCAACAACGCCGAAGCGTTGCTGGCCCGTGAAGACATCATCTCCCGTGAGACTTTCCGGGTTGGCGTGCGTCTGCGCGCGCTGCTCAAGGAAATCCGCACCGAGAACCGCGGCCCGCAGCTGATCCTGTCGCGTACCGCTCCGGAAATGCTGATCGAGCTGTTCCGTATCGAAGTGCCGGAAATTGCCGAAGGCCTGATCGAAGTTATGGCCGCCTCCCGTGATCCGGGTTCGCGCGCCAAGATCGCAGTCCGCTCCAAAGACAAACGCATCGACCCGCAGGGCGCGTGCATTGGTATGCGCGGTTCGCGCGTCCAGGCCGTTTCCGGCGAGTTGGGCGGTGAG
The DNA here is from genome assembly GCF_017491625.1 of Pseudomonas sp. 50_B. NCBI lineage: Bacteria > Pseudomonadati > Pseudomonadota > Gammaproteobacteria > Pseudomonadales > Pseudomonadaceae > Pseudomonas > Pseudomonas sp. 50_B. The sequence continues at coordinate 233,570 of NZ_JAFGYX010000008.1, read as the reverse complement.
CGTGTGGACATCGTCCTGTGGGACGAGAACCCGGCGCAGTTCGTGATCAATGCCATGTCGCCGGCTGAGGTCGCGGCAATTATCGTTGACGAAGATGCCCATGCCATGGACATCGCCGTTGGCGCAGACAATCTGGCTCAGGCCATCGGTCGCGGTGGTCAGAACGTGCGTCTGGCCAGCCAATTGACTGGCTGGACCCTGAACGTGATGACCGAATCGGACATCCAGGCCAAGCAGCAAGCAGAAACCGGCGACATACTGCGCAACTTCATCGACGAGCTGGAAGTTGATGAAGAACTGGCACAGGTTCTGGTTGATGAAGGCTTCACCAGCCTGGAAGAGATTGCCTACGTACCGCTGGAAGAAATGCTCAACATCGACGGCTTTGACGAAGACATCGTCAACGAGCTTCGCGCTCGGGCCAAGGATCGCTTGTTGACTAAAGCCATCGCTACTGAGGAAAAGCTGGCAGACGCCCATCCGGCCGAAGACCTGCTCTCGCTTGAGGGTATGGACAAGGATTTGGCGATGGAACTGGCGGTGCGCGGCGTAATTACCCGCGAAGACCTGGCCGAGCAGTCTATTGACGACCTGCTCGACATCGACGGCATTGACGATGATCGTGCCGGCAAGTTGATCATGGCCGCCCGAGCCCACTGGTTCGAGTAATTAGGCGCGGCCTGAGGAGAGAAGTGCATGACGCAAGTCACGGTGAAACAACTGGCCGATGAGGTCAAAACACCGGTAGAGCGCCTGCTGCAGCAGATGCGTGAGGCAGGTCTGCCGCACACCGCCGCCGAGGAACATGTGAGCGACAGTGAGAAGCAGTCGTTGCTGACTCATCTGAAAAGCAGCCACAAGGCGAAAGTGGAAGAACCACGCAAGATCACTTTGCAGCGCAAGACCACCAGCACCCTGCGTGTTGCTGGCAGCAAGAGCATCAGCGTTGAAGTGCGCAAGAAGAAAGTCTTCGTGCAGCGCAGCCCGGAAGAAATCGAAGCCGAGCGTCAACGCGAACTGGAAGAACGCCGCGCAGTAGAAAATGCTGCTCGTCAAAAGGCTGAAGAAGAAGCCAAGCGTCGCGCCGAAGAAGAAGCGCGTCGCCAGCCTGCTCCGGTTGCCGAGCCTGTTGCCGCGCAAGCTGCTGCAGCCCCTGCACCTGCGCCTGTGGTCGAAGCTGTGCAAGAAGCACCAGTGGCCGCTCCGGCGCCGGTTGCCGAGCGCAAGAAAGACGAGCAGCGCCGTCCGGACAAGTCCCGCAACGACGACAACCGTCGCAGCGGCGATGGCGAGCGCAAAAACGCTCCGCATCGTGCTTCGGTCAAGGAAAAGGCACCAGCGCCGCGCGTTGCTCCACGTACCACCGACGAAGAAAGCGATGGCTTCCGTCGTGGTGGTCGCGGCAAGGCCAAGCTGAAGAAGCGCAATGCTCACGGTTTCCAGAGTCCAACCGGGCCAGTGGTACGTGACGTGCAGATCGGCGAGACCATCACTGTGGGCGAACTGGCCCAGCAGATGTCGGTCAAGGCTGCCGAAGTCATCAAGTTCATGTTCAAGCTGGGCACTCCAGCCACCATCAACCAGGTTCTGGATCAGGAAACTGCCCAGCTGGTTGCTGAAGAACTGGGCCACAAAGTGACCCTGGTCAGCGACACTGCCCTGGAAGATTCCCTGGCCGAGTCCCTGAAGTTCGAAGGTGAAGCGGTTGCCCGTGCGCCGGTCGTGACCGTAATGGGCCACGTTGACCACGGTAAGACCTCGTTGCTGGACTACATCCGTCGCGCCAAAGTGGCCGCGGGCGAAGCCGGTGGCATTACCCAGCACATCGGTGCCTACCACGTAGAAACCGAGCGCGGCATGGTCACCTTCCTCGACACCCCAGGTCACGCCGCGTTTACCGCCATGCGTGCCCGTGGTGCCAAGGCCACCGACATTGTGATCCTGGTGGTTGCAGCGGACGACGGCGTGATGCCGCAGACCGTTGAAGCTGTTCAGCACGCTCAAGCTGCCGGCGTTCCGCTGGTGGTTGCGGTGAACAAGATCGACAAGCCGGGCGCCGACCTGGACCGTATCCGCAGTGAACTCTCGGTTCACGGCGTGACGTCGGAAGATTGGGGTGGCGATACGCCGTTCGTACCGGTTTCCGCGAAAATGGGTACCGGTGTCGACGACCTGCTCGAAGCCGTTCTGCTGCAAGCCGAAGTACTGGAACTCAAGGCGACTCCTTCGGCTCCTGGCCGTGGTGTCGTGGTTGAATCCCGTCTCGACAAGGGCCGCGGCCCGGTAGCCACCGTACTGGTTCAGGACGGTACGCTGCGTCAAGGCGACATGGTGCTGGTCGGTTCGAACTACGGCCGCGTGCGCGCCATGCTCGACGAGAACGGCAAGCCAATCAAGGAAGCCGGTCCTTCCATTCCGGTCGAGATCCTCGGCCTGGACGGTACCCCGGACGCTGGCGACGAGATGAGCGTAGTGGCCGACGAGAAGAAAGCCCGTGAAGTGGCTCTGTTCCGTCAAGGCAAGTTCCGCGAAGTCAAACTGGCTCGTGCTCACGCCGGCAAGCTGGAAAACATCTTCGAAAGCATGGGCCAGGAAGAGAAGAAGACGCTCAACATCGTCCTCAAATCCGACGTCCGTGGTTCGTTGGAAGCTCTGCAAGGCGCTCTGAACGGCCTGGGCAACGACGAAGTGCAAGTGCGTGTAGTGGGCGGCGGCGTCGGTGGTATTACCGAAAGCGACGCCAACCTGGCACTGGCCTCCAACGCTGTACTGTTCGGCTTCAACGTGCGTGCCGATGCCGGCGCCCGGAAGATCGTCGAGCAGGAAGGTCTGGATATGCGTTACTACAACGTGATCTACGACATCATCGAAGACGTCAAGAAAGCCCTGACCGGTATGTTGGGCAGCGACGTTCGGGAGAACATCCTGGGTGTTGCCGAAGTTCGCGACGTGTTCCGCTCGCCGAAGTTTGGCGCGATCGCCGGTTGCATGGTCATCGAAGGTGTCGTGCACCGTAACCGTCCAATCCGTGTACTGCGTGAAGACATCGTTATCTTCGAAGGCGAGCTGGAATCCCTGCGCCGCTTCAAGGATGACGCCTCCGAAGTGCGTGCCGGCATGGAATGCGGTATCGGCGTGAAGAGCTACAACGACGTCAAAGTCGGTGACAAGATCGAAGTCTTCGAGAAGGTCCAGGTTGCTCGCAGCCTCTAACTCGCGCACTTCAAGAGCCCTGGTGGCCCGCCGCATGCAAGTGCCCGGCGCCTCCTGCGGCCTCTAAATGCAACGCCCGGTCTGGCTCCTGCCAGGCCGGGCGTTTGCCGCTTTCAGACCACACGGGTTTCACCGTGAGGCAGTAACAGGTAACAAGACATGGCAAAAGAATACAGCCGTACCCAACGCATCGGTGATCAGATGCAGCGCGAACTGGCGCAACTGATCCGTCGCGAAGTCAAGGATCCACGCGTCGGCCTGGTGACCATCACCGCCGTGGAAGTCAGCCGTGATGTCGGTCACGCGAAGATTTTCATCACCGTGATGGGCCAGGAAAACGCCGAAGAGATCGCCCAGAGCATCAAGGTGCTGAACTCGGCGGCAGGTTTCCTGCGCATGCAACTGGCCAAGGAAATGAAGCTGCGCAGCGTGCCGCAACTGCACTTCCATTACGACGAAAGCGTGGCCCGCGGGGCACACCTGTCGGCCCTGATCGAGCGTGCCGTGGCTGAAGACAGCCAGCATGGCGACGCGCCTGCCCCTGAAGACGCCAAGGAGTAAGCGGTGGCTCAGGTCAAGCGTATCCGTCGTAACGTCAGCGGCATCATCCTCCTGGACAAGCCGCTGGGCTTCACCTCCAATGCGGCGCTGCAGAAAGTCCGCTGGTTGCTCAATGCCGAGAAGGCCGGTCACACCGGCAGCCTCGATCCCCTGGCCACCGGTGTGCTGCCGCTGTGCTTCGGTGAGGCCACCAAGTTCTCGCAATACCTGCTCGATTCCGACAAGGGTTACGAAACCCTGGCGCAGTTGGGCAAGACCACCACCACCGCGGATGCTGAAGGCGAAGTTTTGCAGACCCGCGAAGTGACCGTTGGTCGTGCCGATATCGAAGCGGTATTGCCGGAATTTCGCGGCGAAATCAAACAGATACCGCCGATGTACTCCGCCCTCAAGCGTGATGGCCAGCCACTCTACAAACTGGCTCGTGCAGGGGAAGTGGTGGAGCGCGAACCGCGTTCTGTTACTATTGCGCGCTTGGAATTACTCGCCTTTGAAGGCGACACTGCGCGCCTGGCGGTGGACTGCAGCAAAGGCACCTATATCCGCACCCTGGTGGAAGATATTGGTGAAAAGCTCGGCTGCGGTGCTTACGTTGCAGAACTGCGACGGACCCAGGCCGGACCTTTCAGCTTGGCCCAGACGGTCACCCTGGAAGAGCTTGAAGCCGTGCACGCCGAAGGCGGCAATGAAGCGGTAGATCGCTTCCTGATGCCATCGGACAGCGGCCTGCTGGATTGGCCACTGCTGCAGTTCTCGGAGCACAGCGCGTTCTACTGGCTCAATGGCCAGCCGGTACGTGCCCCGGATGCACCGAAGTTCGGCATGGTGCGGGTACAGGATCACAACGGTCGCTTCATCGGTATCGGTGAAGTGAGCGAAGACGGGCGCATCGCGCCGCGTCGACTGATTCGGTCAGAATGACCGGACGAGGGTGGCTGTTAACAGGCACGGTCACTACTCATTTATAGATACAGGGATTTGTCCCTGGCCTGTTGAAACTGTTCTTGAACAGTTTCCTGATATAAGGATTGCCCACATGGCACTCAGCGTTGAAGAAAAAGCTCAGATCGTAACCGACTACCAGCAAGCTGTTGGTGACACTGGTTCGCCAGAAGTGCAAGTTGCACTGCTGACCGCCAACATCAACAAACTGCAAGGTCACTTCAAAGCCAACGGTAAAGACCACCACTCCCGTCGTGGCCTGATCCGCATGGTAAACCAGCGTCGTAAGCTGCTGGACTACCTGAAAGGCAAAGACCTGAGCCGTTACAGCACCCTGATCGGTCGTCTGGGTCTGCGTCGCTAATCAGCGATTGCGCTATGAGGTTGGTTGTTTGCCATGCGTCAGCGGTTTTTCCGCCGGCGTATGGCAGGCTCCCAGCCTCAAGTTTTATCTGCTGCACCGTTTTACCTGGACAATAAAGGCTGGGCCGATTCCCCGCATTGCCCAAGAATTTCGCAAGAATCAAGTTTCCCCAAGAGCCACAAAGAAGGTAGGACACCGTGAACCCGGTAATCAAAAAATTCCAGTTCGGTCAGTCGACCGTAACCCTCGAGACTGGCCGTATCGCCCGTCAAGCTTCCGGCGCAGTATTGGTCACCGTTGACGACGACGTCAGCGTATTGGTGACCGTGGTTGGCGCCAAGCAAGCCGATCCAGGCAAGGGCTTCTTCCCTCTGTCTGTTCACTACCAGGAAAAGACTTACGCTGCCGGTAAGATCCCTGGCGGTTTCTTCAAGCGTGAAGGCCGTCCTTCCGAGAAAGAAACCCTGACCTCGCGTCTGATCGACCGTCCGATCCGCCCTCTGTTCCCAGAAGGCTTCATGAACGAAGTGCAGGTTGTCTGCACCGTGGTTTCCACCAGCAAGAAGACCGATCCGGACATCGCTGCGATGATCGGTACCTCGGCTGCCCTGGCGATCTCCGGCATTCCTTTCGACGGTCCGATCGGCGCCGCTCGCGTGGCTTTCCACGAAAGCACCGGCTACCTGCTGAACCCAACCTACGAACAACTGGCTGCTTCGAGCCTGGACATGGTTGTGGCCGGTACCGAAGAAGCCGTGCTGATGGTTGAGTCGGAAGCCAAAGAGCTGACCGAAGACCAGATGCTGGGCGCTGTACTGTTCGCCCACGACGAATTCCAGTCGGTGATCAAGGCTGTCAAAGAGCTGGCCGCCGAAGCTGCCAAGCCTACCTGGGACTGGGCTGCTGCCCCAGAAGCCACCGAACTGCTGGGCGCTATCCGTGCCGAGTTCGGCGAAGCCATCTCCCAGGCTTACACCATCACCGTCAAGGCCGATCGTTACGCTCGCCTGGGCGAGCTGAAAGACCAGGTGGTCGCCAAGCTCTCCGGTGAAGAAGGCCAGCCTTCGGCTGCCGACGTCAAAGCCGCTTTCGGCGAGATCGAATACCGCACCGTTCGCGAAAACATCGTTAACGGCAAGCCACGTATCGACGGCCGCGACACTCGCACTGTACGTCCGCTGAACATCGAAGTCGGCGTCCTGCCGAAGACTCACGGTTCGGCCCTGTTCACCCGTGGCGAAACCCAGGCCCTGGTGGTTGCGACCCTGGGTACTGCCCGTGACGCACAGCTGCTGGACACCCTGGAAGGCGAGAAGAAAGACCCCTTCATGCTGCACTACAACTTCCCTCCGTTCTCGGTGGGCGAGTGTGGTCGCATGGGCGGCGCTGGTCGTCGTGAAATCGGTCACGGCCGTCTGGCCCGTCGTTCGGTCCAGGCCATGCTGCCAGCCGCTGACGTGTTCCCTTACACCATCCGCGTAGTATCGGAAATCACCGAATCCAACGGTTCCAGCTCCATGGCTTCCGTGTGCGGTGCTTCCCTGGCGCTGATGGACGCTGGTGTACCAATGAAGGCGCCGGTTGCCGGTATCGCCATGGGCCTGGTTAAAGAAGGCGAGAAGTTCGCCGTCCTGACCGACATCCTGGGTGACGAAGACCACCTGGGCGACATGGACTTCAAGGTAGCCGGTACCGCCAAAGGCGTCACCGCGCTGCAGATGGACATCAAGATCAAGGGCATCACCGAAGAAATCATGGAGATCGCCCTGGGCCAGGCCCTGGAAGCTCGCCTGAACATCCTCGGCCAGATGAACCAGATCATCGGTCAGTCCCGTAGCGAGCTGTCGGCCAACGCACCGACCATGATCGCGATGAAGATCGACACCGACAAGATCCGTGACGTCATCGGTAAAGGTGGCGCCACCATCCGTGCGATCTGCGAAGAAACCAAGGCGTCGATCGATATCGAAGACGACGGTTCGATCAAGATCTTCGGCGAAACCAAGGAAGCTGCAGAGGCCGCGCGTCAGCGCGTTCTGGGCATCACCGCGGAAGCCGAGATCGGCAAGATCTACGTCGGCAAGGTTGAGCGCATCGTCGACTTCGGCGCTTTCGTCAACATCCTGCCGGGCAAGGATGGTCTGGTGCACATCTCCATGCTGAGCGACGCTCGCGTTGAGAAAGTCACCGACATCCTGAAGGAAGGCCAGGAAGTGGAAGTGCTGGTACTGGACGTGGACAACCGCGGCCGTATCAAGCTGTCCATCAAAGACGTGGCAGCAGCCAAAGCTTCGGGCGTTTAATCGCCTTTTAGCCTTACGCTGAACAAGCAAACGCCCCGACTGGTTCGGGGCGTTTTGCTATGTGCGGCAAGGCTTCTTGGTTGCTGGTCCAGGGTGCGGGTGCTAGGTCTTAGTCCACGCCGGTGTAGCTCAGTCGGTAGAGCAGCGCACTCGTAACGCGAAGGTCGCAGGTTCGATTCCTGTCACCGGCACCAGATATCGAGTTTGGAGCGGTTTGCAAGTGTATGGCCCCTCCAGCAAAGTCCATCTTGTGCTGAATGAGCGCCCTCGAAAGATACGTTTTTAAGAGTGCCGTCGGGTAGGTTTAATCTATGTTGAGTTCACGGGTAGTATCCATAACTCATTATTGATAGTCGTCATGGCTTATTCTGCGGGTTACTGGATGTGCTTTTCTATTTAATTGGCTACCCCCTGTAGTTGATTGTTGAATGGCGCTTTTTAAAGACTGCTTACAGCAGGTAGGTAGTAAGCCGAACCGAAACTTCGTTTCTTTGTATTCGCTAGTGCCTATCGTGCCTCTGGCAGTTTTGCCGTTGGCATCTGAGGTCAATACTTTCGTGGTGGGATGGAAGTCGTACTTAGTTGCTTATGCGGCTACTTGATGCCGCTCATGAATCAGGTGGTGCCAGCGAACGGCATTGCCCATAATGGCGCCCCGGAATCATGGAGTGTTCAGTGTGAAGAAGTGGAAGTTGGCGTTGATCGGCGCGGTGTCGCTGGCCCTTGCAGCCTGCGAGAAGGCGCCTACGTATAAGTTTGAGGGGCAGTATTTTGCAATGGAGGGTGAAGAGTGCACGACTCCGGCGAATGTGAAAGATACTGAACAATATTATCTGGAAATAACCAAAGAGGTACGAGGCACAAATGTGTTGTTCTCGGCTAATTTTCCAACTGCTTCGAAGGCTGGACTGCCTGTTGTCAGTGCGCAAAGCGTCTCACCCGATGGCGATAACCAGCTGACTTTCAATTTTTATGAACCTAAGTCAGCCGGGACCCCTCCTGAGGCTACAAAGTTCAATATCGTGCTCTCCGTTATTCCTAATCAAAGCAAGGAAGGGCACTTGTGGGTGACCAAGGCTGAAATGAATATTGCCCGCGATGGGACAGTTCAGCAGTACGACATCCTGGAAAATCTCAGAAGATTTTTCGAACTGGGCAAGGCAGGCGTTTGCTTGAGAAAAGGAACAGCGACCGGCTGATCAACCTGGTTTCCTGAGGTTTCTGGCGAGTCTGTGTCTGGTGACGGCCCGGAAATCCGCCGATTTCTCGCTCATCGGTGCATCAGGTCATATAAATCGTTGCCCAAAGGTCCTATATTCGGTTGCTGTCTGAGTACCAGCATGCTGTTTTCAGATGATCCCGAATGGTTCTGAAGGCCAGATAAATCGACGGTTGTAACGGTTTTTTGCGGCAGAGAGATCCCAACGATCCAGATCCATCTTCCATTCCCATGATCAGAGAGAACGAGATGATTCCTAAAGAGGCAAGAATCGACGTAGCGCTTGAACGGTACCTGGCTGCCACGCCTTCCTTGCAAGAGGAAATCAGCGCCCTGAGCCCCGAAGAACAGAAGCAGCAAGCGCAATGGGCGTTTGAGGACGAGGCAGAGTCTCGCGGCATCGAGCCGTGGGAACTGGTGCTCGATCTGGTGGCCGAGACACCGGAGGAACTGAAGGCTATGCGCCTGGAGGTGCATCAGGAGGTTGCTGAAGCGCTGGGCATGGACCTTGAGGATTATCTGCAGCTCAACGAGATCGACAGTTGAGCCCGACGCCAGCCTTAATCAGGCTGGCGTTTTTCATGGATCAGATGCTCAGCCGCATGGACAGGTCCAGGGCTTTCACATCCTTGGTCATGGCACCGATGGAAATGTAGTCCACCCCGGTTTCGGCAATCGGGCGCAAGGTGCTTTCGTTGATTCCCCCGCTGGCTTCCAGCTTGGCCTTGCCGGCATTCAGGCGCACGGCTTCGCGCATGTCGTCCAGGCTCAGTTCATCGAGCATGATGATGTCGGCTCCGGCTGCCAGGGCCTCCTTCAACTCCCCAAGACTTTCCACTTCCACTTCCACCGGCTTGCCCGGGGCGATCTTGTGGGCGGCGCTGATGGCCTGGGCGATGCCGCCACAGGCGGCGATGTGGTTCTCCTTGATCAGGAAGGCGTCATACAGACCGATACGGTGGTTGTGGCAGCCGCCGCAGGTAACCGCGTATTTCTGTGCCAGGCGCAGGCCGGGAAGGGTCTTGCGGGTATCCAGCAGCTTGACCTGGGTATCGGTGACAAAGTCGGCCAGATAACGGGCGCGGGTGGCCACGCCGGACAGCAGTTGCAGGAAGTTCAGAGCGCTGCGTTCGCCGGTGAGCAGTGAGCGGGCCGGGCCTTCCAGGTGGAACAGCGCCTGGTTGGGTACCACCCGCTCGCCGTCAGCCACTTGCCAGTGCACGGCAACCCGCGGGTCCAGTTGGCGGAACACCGCATCCACCCAGGCTGTACCAGCGACGACCGCCGCTTCGCGAGTGATGATGGTGGCTTTGGCCAGGCGTTCGGCCGGGATCAGTTGCGCGGTGATGTCGCCGCTGCCGATGTCCTCCAGCAACGCGCGGCGCACGTTGGCTTCGATTTCGGCGGTCAGGTCGGCGAGGCGTAGATTCGGCATAACGGGCTCCACAAACTAAGTGCGCCGATTATAGGGGCATGGGATCGGCGAACCCAAGGTGGCAAATCTCGGCGAGTCTTTGACGAACCTGTCTTTCGTCGATTTGTCTGATGAGCTGGAGTGATTTTTCTTGTTTGCCTGAGGGTTATTTCCGGATAGGCGGCAGAGTCTGCTGGCGCAAGAGGGGGCTTTTACAAGATAATATGACTTGTAATTGACGTCATAGCTTTGACGTGTCTTTGGCTCCCCCTTAAATAAAGTGCAGTGGAATGCATTTGCCTCCGCTGAGAGCCGACTGTGAGCGCCGTCGGCTTGACTGAACCTTGATTTCGAACCGAAGAAACACCTTTCCAGGAGGCTTGGATGCACAACGACGGGAATGTAGTGCCTTTGCACAAGGCGGCTACAGATCAGGCGACCGCTTCGCCGCTTGCCCGCCTGCCGGTGATCCTGCTTCAGGTTCGAGACAAGGCCGCCCAGCAGCTGCGTCATGGTTTACAGGGACTGTTCGATAACGCCGACGACACGCTGTTCGAAATGGCCGATCGGGCGCAGAACAATGTCGAGCAGAACACTCTGTTTGAGGCCATGCGCGATCTGCGCTTGAAGCGCAAAAGCATCGAACGCGGTTTTCTGGAAAAGTTTTTCGAAGCCTTCGCCGGCCTGGTGCAGTACGACCCGGCCCTGGTCATTCCCCATACGGTGGCTTACGACCCTTCTCTTGACCCTTCCCGGGATGATCTGGAAAAGACCGTGGCCGTGGATGCCATGGTGGCCAAGGTTCTCAACCGGGACGGCTTCGCCCTCGGGCAACTGACGGCGCGCCTGGGCGTACTGCTGGGCCGGCGCTTGGCGGATGCGGAAAACCCTCTGGCTCCGGCGCTGCTCTGTGAGTACTTCCTCCAGTCCGGACGCAGCCTGGGGGTGGAGATCAAGGTCAAGTTGATCATCCTCAAGCTGTTCGAGCGGTACGTGCTCAGCGATGCCGAACTGCTCTATGGCGAAGCCAACCAACTGTTGATCGCCACTGGAATCCTGCCGGAGCTGATGCCGGCCCCGGCGCGCCGGGCCTCGGATCGAGCCCAGGCTGAAGCCCAGACCGCCATTGCCGATGGCGGTGCGCACAAACCGGGTCAGAGCCCGCTCGACGAGAGCGTGCAGGAAGTCTTCGCGGCCTTGCAGACACTGCTTTTGCATGTGCGCGGCAGCGTTGCCCCGACCCTTGAGCCCAGCGCTGAAACCCAACCGATTTCGACCCGTGATCTCATGCGTCTGCTGTCCCATCTGCAGCAATACGTGCCGGCCCCCAGTGCCCAGGAAGATTTCGACCTGCGCAATCAGCTGGAACAACTGCTCACCCGGGTCAGCGTCAAGAGCGGCAAGTCCCGGGTCGTGGATGTTGCCGACGAGGATGTGATCAACCTGATCGCCATGCTCTTCGAGTGCATCCTTGACGACCGTAACCTGCCGGAGTCCCTCAAGGCGCTGATCGGCCGCCTGCAGATTCCCATGCTCAAGGTGGCGGTGCTGGACAAGAGCTTCTTCAGTCGCGGCAACCACCCGGCGCGGCGCCTGCTCAATGAAATCGCTGCCGCAGCGATGGGCTGGGGCGGCTGCGATGACCATCAGCGCGATAGCCTGTATCTGCGAATCGAACAAGTGGTGCAACGCCTGCTGAGCGAATTCACCGACGACCCGGCGATCTTTTCCGAGCTGCTGGCCGATTTTCTCGCCTTTACCGCCGACGAACGACGTCGTGCCGAGTTGCTGGAGCAGCGCACCCGAGACGCGGAGGAGGGGCGGGCCAAGGCTGAGCTGGCGAGACGGCGGGTGGAACAGGCGCTCAATGAAGCGCTGCTGGGCAAGGTGCTGCCGCACACAGTGGTGGATTTTGTTCGCGATGCCTGGAGCCAGGTGCTGTTGCTCAGTTGCCTGAAGCACGGTGATGACTCTGCCGAATGGCGCACTGCTGAGGGCGTCATGCGCGAGCTGATCTGGAGTGTGCAACGCCACGAGCAGCCGGACACTGCAATGCGCCTGCTGGCCGTGGTGCCGGGACTGCTCAAGGGCCTGCGAGACGGTTTGAGCAGCGCAGCTTTCGATCCTTTTGCCACTAGCGAATTCTTCAGTCAGCTGGAGCTTCTGCACCTGCAGGCATTCGAGCGTGAAGCCCAGGCACCGCAACAGCGAGTGGTGCCCCTGGGGGCCGAGCGTAGCGATCTGATCGTGGTGGCCCAGGAGATCGTTCTGCCCAGCGCCGAAGAAGGCCCCCTGGAGGCCGCTCCGCTGGCTCTGCCGGCCAATGACCCCGGTGTGTTGCAAGTGGAGCAACTGCGCTTGGGGGCCTGGGTCGAGTTTCAGGAGGACGAGGACAATACCTTGCGCTGCAAACTGGCGGCGATTGTTCCCCATCCCGTGGCCAAGTACGTATTCGTCAACCGCACCGGACTGAAAGTCCTGGAGCGCACGCGCATGGGCCTGGCCCTGGAGTTTCATCGCGGCGCGGTGCGGGCGCTGGACGATACCTTGCTGTTCGATCGGGCCCTGGAATCGGTGATCGGCAATCTGCAGCGACTCAATCACGGCAAGTGATCGCAACCCGAGGGGGTAACGCGGCATACTGGGCCACTCAAGGCTTTAGTTGAAGGAATCGGTATGCGGCTGGACCCTGCCACGGGTTGGTGTCACGGCGTACGGCACTGCCCGTCAGTCAATTTCAATGAACGCCCGGCAGGCGAGATATCCCTGTTGGTGATTCATAACATCAGTCTGCCGCCGGGGCAGTTCGGCACCGGCAAGGTGCAGGAATTCTTCCAGAATCGCCTTGATGTCACAGAGCATCCCTATTTTGCCGGGATCGCCGACTTGCGCGTGTCTGCGCATTTTCTGATCGAACGTGACGGCGCGGTCACTCAGTTTGTCTCTTGTCTGGATCGGGCCTGGCATGCCGGAGTGTCGAGCTTCGAGGGGCGGGACACCTGCAACGATTTTTCCCTGGGCATCGAACTGGAGGGCACTGACGAATTGCCCTTCACCGACGCCCAGTACCGTTCCCTGAGTGCCCTGACCAAACAATTACAGGCGGCTTTCTGCGCCATCACGCCACAACGGATTTGTGGTCATAGCGACATCGCTCCCGGGCGCAAGACCGACCCGGGCCAGGCTTTTGACTGGGCACGTTATCGTGCCGCCTTGGAGAAGGGAGAAGGACAATGAGTTTTCTGGTGTTGCTGCTGGCGGTGTGGATCGAGAAATTCTCGGCCTTGCGCCAGCGGGTGCAGCGCGACGGTTGGTGGCTCAAGGAGTTGGCGCGGCTGGAGGCCCGCCCGCGTCTGGCGGGGCATCCATGGTGCCTGTTGCTGGTGCTGGTATTGCTGCCGGTAGCCTTGCTCGGTCTCTTGCTGCTGGTGCTGGAGCCGGTCACCTATGGACTGTTGGCCCTGCCGGTGCATCTGCTGGTGGTGATCTATGCTCTGGGCCGGGGCGATCTGCTCGGTGGCCTCGGGCCGTTTCGCGATGCCTGGCGCCGTGAAGACTTGCAAGCAGCAGTGCATGTGGCCAAGCGTGACCTGAACATTGACGCCGACAATGGCGAGCAACTGCTCGAACGGGTCCAGGGCTATCTGCTGTGGCAGGCCTTCCAGAGCTTCTTCGTGGTGATCTTCTGGTACTTCCTGCTGGGCCCGGTGGCGGCCTTGAGCTATCGCCTGCTGGCGCTGGCTGCCGAGCACGGCAAGAATCCCGCTCTGGTGGAGCGTGCGGCGCAGTTGCGCCATGCCTTCGACTGGTTGCCGGTGCGCCTGCTGGCGGCAAGCTTCGCCCTGGTGGGCAACTTCGTGGCCGTGAGCCGGGTGATGCTCCACGAGTTGCTCAACTGGCACATCAGCGCCGCGCAACTGGTAGAGAAGGTCGGCCTGGTGGCCGCCGAGATTCCTCCGCCTTTGGCCGGGCCCGAAGGCATCAATAGCCTGGACCGCATCTGGGAGCTGCAGCTGCGGGCGGCCGTGCTCTGGTACGCCGGTTTTGCCCTGTGGACCGTTCTCGCCTGAATCTGTGCCCCTGGCGCAGCGAGCCAGTCTGGCTCGCTGCGCCAGCCGGGGCCAGGGGCTCGATCCACCGCCCCGATCCACCGCCCATGCGCGGTTAACTTTAAGTTACAAAACCTCCCCCGAAATTGAGCTATACAGACGGAGCGCCGAATAGTGGCTTTCTGCTGCCTTCGCCTGCCGGCCCATAACAATAAAAGAAAAGGGAGACTTCCTTGTGAAGAGCTTGCTCTATCCCGCTGTCGCGCTGATGAACCGCCTGAGCTTCGGCATGAAGTTCAGCCTGATCAGCGTGCTGTTCTTTGTGCCCATGCTGGTGACCAACTTCTATCTGGTACGCGACTCCTACCGGGAGTTCCAGGGCACCCGGGTCGAACTGCAAAGTCTCGACCTGTTGGGCAGCAGCCTGGCCCTGCGCCGGGACCTGGAGACCCTCAACAACCTGGTGCAGATCAACGCCAGCCTTGGTCAGTCCGGCAAGGCAGGGGATCTGGAGGGCAAGATAGTCGCCCTGGAAAAGTCCGTGCTCGAGCGCATGCAGGCTCTTGAGGCCGTCACCGTCGATCCCCAGCAGGTCGAGGTGTTCAACGCCAAGCGCGACGAGCTGGTGGCGGCCTTCAAGGCCCAGCAGGTGGAAAGCTCGCTGCTGAACAAAAGCGGGCTGATCGGCAAGCTCCTGGGCAGCGCGCAGTTGTTCAGCCAGATCATCGCCAGCCAGTCGGGCCTGAGCCGCGATGGCCAGGGCGACATCCGCCAGCTCAGCGACCTGATCACCAGCATCACCCCGCAAGTGACCCAAACCCTCGGCGAGGGCCGTGCCATGGGCGCCTATTCCCTGGGCCAGGGTTTTCTCAACTCTTCATCCAGCACCCGCTTCGACGAGCTGCTGGTGCAGATCGAAAAGCTTCAGGCCGAGTACGGACTCAAGCTGCAGGATGCCCTGGGCTCCAGCCGCGCCGCCCACGACGCCCTGGACAGCCTGGCCAGTGCCAGCAAAGGCAGCCTCAAGCAGGCCAGCGAACTGTTCGAAGAGCAGGTGGTGATGGCCGATACCCTGGACGCGCCCTGGCAGGGGTTCTACGACCAGATCAGCAGCCTGATGGCGCAGACCTATCAACTCAACGAAGGCACCTTGAAGTTCCTTGATGTCGAGCTGCAAAAACGCCTGCAGCAGAACCGCAGCCACATGGTGCTGCTGGTAGCGGCCCTGGCCCTGGTGTTTCTCTCCATCGTTTATCTGTACGGCGGCTTCTATGCCTCCACCCGCACCACCCTGCGCCAACTGGGGGCGATGATGGACAAGGTGGCGGCGGGGGACATGACCGTCACCTTCACCGCCCACAGCCGTGATGAGCTGGGCGAACTGGGCAGTGTGTTCAACGGCACGGTGCGCAAGATCCACGACCTGATCGAACGGGTCGGCCATACCGTCAGCGAAGTTGAGCGCCAGGCTGGGCAGGTGGAAAGCGTCTCGGCTCAGAGCAATCAGGCCGTGGCTGGCCAGCGCAGCCAGATCGAACAAGTGGCCACGGCCATGAACCAGATGTCCGCCACCTCCCAGGAAGTGGCCCGCAGCGCGGCAGCGGCGGTCAGCAGTGCCCACAGCGTCAACGACGAAACCATCAGCGGCCGTGGGCTGGTGGAGTCCCAGCAAGACAGCATTGCTCGCCTGGCCAGTGAGATCGATCAGTCGGTGCGGGTGATCAACCAGTTGGCCAGCGACAGCCAGTCCATCAGTCGGGTGCTGGAAGTGATCAAGAGCATTGCCGAACAGACCAACCTGCTGGCCCTGAATGCCGCCATCGAGGCCGCCCGCGCCGGCGAGCAAGGCAGGGGTTTTGCCGTGGTGGCCGATGAAGTGCGGACCCTGGCCAAGCGCACTCAGCAATCCACCGAAGAAATCGAGGAAATGATCGGCAAGCTCCACGGCGGCGTCGGCGCGGCGGTCAAGGCCATGGGCAGCAGTCACGCCATGGCCAATGGCACGGTCGACCAGTCGGAAAAGGTTCAGCAGGCCTTGGAAAACATCCTGGGTGCGGTAGGCATGATCGTCGACCAGAACCAGCAGATCGCCGCCGCCGTAGAGCAGCAGACGGCAGTGGCCCACGACATTGACCAGAACATTGTCGAGATCAATCGCGCCGGTGAACGCACTGCCGAAGGCGCGCACCAGACCGAGGATGCCAGCCGCCAGCTGTCGGCCCAGGTGGTGCAGTTGAAACAGCTGATTGGGGCTTTCCGCGTCTGACCTGGGAGGAGGCGATCGTTACGGCGTGCCTGAGGGCCAGCCGAACAGCTCGCAGGCATTACCGGTGCTGGCCCTGGCCAGTTGCTCGGGAGCGATACCGATGATGTCTGCCAGGGCGCTGCAGATCGCCGGTAAATGCTGCGGACTGTTGCGCTGGCCGGGAAACATGGCGGGCGCCATGTCCGGCGAGTCGGTCTCCAGCACCACAGAGTCCAGGGGCAGGTCGGCAAGGACCTTGCGCAGGCGCAATGCCTGAGGCCAGGTAGCGGCGCCGCCCAGGCCCAGCTTGAACCCCAGCTTGATGTATTCCCGGGCTTCCTCGCGGCTGCCGGCAAAGGCGTGGATGATGCCGCCGCGCTTGAGCTTGAAGCGCTTCAAGGTGGCGATCACCGCGGCGTGACTGCGCCGCACGTGCAGCAGGGCGGGCAAGTGAAAGTCCGCCGCCAGCTGCAACTGGGCCTCGAACAGCGATTGCTGGCGCTCGCGGTCCAATTGCGCAAGAAAGTAATCCAGGCCGATCTCGCCCACCGCGCACAGCTGGGGATGCCCTGCCAATCGCGTCAGCCAGTCCTCCAGTTGCTGGAGGTCGGCGGGTTGATGAGCGTCCAGATAGACCGGGTGCAGGCCAAAGGCCGCGTACAACCTGGCATCGCTCTGCACCAGGTCCCAGACCCGCTGCCAATTGGCCTGATAGACCCCCAGCACCACCATTCGCGAGACGCCCCGGGCGCGGCTGTCTGCCAGCAGCGCCTCACGGTCATCGTCGAAATCCGGAAAATCCAGATGGGTGTGGGTGTCGATCAGTTCCACGGATCAGGCCTGCCGGATGCGCTGTTTGAAGGTCCGGGCGATGGCCTGGACGCCGGGCTGGTATTGCCCTTCTTCGATGGCGGCCAGGGCCAGTTGCAGGGCTTTTTCGGCGATCAGTTGATGCTGCTGGGCCATGGCGTTGACCGGCAGCGGCAAGAAGTCCAGCAACTGGGTATCACCGAAGGTGCCCAGGCGCAGCGGCCGGGATTTGAGCGGGAAGTCGTGCAAAGCGTCGAACACCCCCTGCAGCAGCACATAGGAGGTGGTCACCAGGGCATCTGGCAGGTGCCCCAGGCGCTGTAGCAACTCTTCCATCAACTGCCGGCCGCAATCACGACTGAAGGCTTCGCCGTGCTCGATCAGCACCTCACCGCCGAAGCCTTGCAGGGCCTGGCGGAAACCGGCGGCGCGTTCCTGGCTGATGCTCAGTTCCGGGCGCGCGCCGATCAGCACGATCTGCTTGGGCTCGGGCTCAAGCAGGCTCTGGGTCAGCTGCAGGCTGGCGTGCAGGTCGTCGCTGATCACCGAGCAGAACAGCTCGGACGGCATCACCCGGTCGATGGCGATGATCGGCAGGCCCTGGGCCTGCAATTGCTCATAGCTGTCGTCTTCCGGCGGCAGGCAGCTGGCGACGAACAGCGCATCGCAACGCCGCGCGCGAAACAGCTGGAGCAATTGCCGCTCGCTGTCCGGTGCGTCGTCGGAGCTGGCGATCAGCAATTGATAGCCCCGGGCCCGGGCGCCTTGCTCCAGCAGCTTGGCGATGCGCGCGTAGCTGGGGTTTTCCAGGTCCGGAAGAATGAACCCCAGGGTCCGGGTGTGCCGGCTGCGCAAGCCGGCGGCCTGGGGGTTGGGGGTGAAGCCGTGTTCCTCCACCACCGCGCGCACCCGTTCCACGGTGGCGTTGCTGATGCGTTGTTGTTCGGCCTTGCCGTTGATGACGTAACTGGCGGTGGTAACGGACACACCGGCCAGGCGAGCGATATCACTGAGTTTCAACCCGGGATTTCCTTGTTTTTGGTGCTTGCCCCGACATTTTCGCCAATCCTACCTGATCTGGGCAGGCGACCAACGTCGGAACCGGCCATCGAGCGGAAGGACTTCAAGGCGCCGAGATTATCGAGTAACTTAGCAAACTTGCTAGATTAAACGTTTCAGCAGGCGTATTTTCTAGGCTAGATCATAAGCGGAAAAACACCTCTGCCAGGTAACAAGTCCCGTTTGTGGCCATAAACACGCCTACGCTGCTTACTTAAAACAATACCTAGCGCTGCCACCTGCCGCGCTAAATAGGAGAAGCCATGCTCGAGCTCACTGTAGAGCAGATATCCATGGGCCAAACGGCTGTGGATAAGTCCGCGGCGCTGCATTTGCTGGCCGACAAACTGGTGGCTGACGGCCTGGTGGCCGAAGGTTATCTGGCCGGCCTCAAGGCCCGCGAAGCCCAGGGCTCGACCTTTCTCGGCCAAGGCATCGCCATCCCCCACGGCACCCCGGAAACCCGCGATCAGGTGTTTGCCACCGGCGTGCGCCTACTGCAGTTTCCCGACGGCGTGGACTGGGGCGACGGGCAGATCGTCTACCTGGCCATCGGCATCGCGGCCAAATCCGACGAGCATTTGCGCCTGCTGCAACTGCTGACCCGGGCCCTGGGAGAAACCGACCTGGGCCAGGCCCTGCGTCGTGCCAGTTCCCCGGAGGCCCTGCTCAAGCTGTTGCAGGGCGCGCCCCAGGAGCTGGCGCTGGACGCGCAGATGATCGGCCTCGGGGTGGCGGCGGAAGATTTCGAAGAGCTGGTCTGGCGCGGCGCCCGCCTGCTACGCCAGGCCGAGTGCGTGAGCAACGGCTTTGCCGCGGTGCTGCAACAGGTGGATGCGCTGCCCCTGGGCGACGGCCTGTGGTGGTTGCACAGCGAGCAGACCGTGTTGCGCCCCGGGCTGGCGTTCGTCACCCCGGACAAACCCATCCGCTACCTGGGCCAGCCCCTGAGCGGTCTGTTCTGCCTGGCCAGCCTGGGGGAAGCCCATCAAGCCCTGCTGGAGCGCCTGTGTGCGCTGCTGATCGAGGGCCGTGGCCAGGAATTGGGCCGCGCCACCAGCAGTCGCGCGGTACTGGAAGTGCTCGGCGGCGAGTTGCCCGCGGACTGGCCCAGCGCCCGCATTGCCCTGGCCAACGCCCACGGCCTGCATGCGCGCCCGGCCAAGGAGCTGGCGCAGTTGGCGAAGAATTTCGAGGGTGAGATCCGCATCCGTATCGCCGATAGCGCGGCTTCGGCGGTCTCGGTGAAAAGCCTGAGCAAGCTGCTGAGCCTGGGTGCCCGACGCGGCCAGGTGCTGGAGCTGATCGCGGAACCGAGCATTGCCGCCGATGCCTTGCCGGCCCTGCTGGCGGCCATCGAAGCCGGCCTGGGTGAAACCGTCGAGCCCCTGCCAGCGGCCAGCGCCCCCCGGGAAGAGCCACAGGAAGTCGTGGTGCCGATCTGCGCCCCGGCTTCCGGCAGCCTGATCCAGGCCATCGCCGCCGCTCCCGGCATCGCCATCGGCCCGGCCCACATCCAGGTCCAGCAAGCCATCGACTACCCGCTGCGGGGCGAGTCCACCGCCATCGAGCGCCAGCGCCTGCAGCAGGCCCTGGCCGACGTGCGCCAGGACATCGATGGGCTGGTCCAGCGCAGCAAGGCCAAGGCCATTCGCGAGATCTTCATCACCCACCAGGAAATGCTCGACGACCCCGAGCTGACCGACGAAGTGGACACCCGCCTCAAGCAGGGTGAAAGCGCGGAAGCGGCGTGGATGACCGTGATCGAAACCGCCGCCAAGCAGCAGGAAGCCCTGCAGGATGCCTTGCTCGCCGAACGCGCCGCCGACCTGCGGGACATCGGCCGTCGGGTGTTGGCGCAACTGTGCGGCATCGAAACCCCGGCCGAACCGGACCAGCCCTACATCCTGGTGATGGACGAAGTCGGTCCCTCGGACGTCGCGCGCCTGGATCCGGCTCGCGTCGCCGGCATTCTCACCGCCCGCGGCGGCGCCACCGCCCACAGCGCCATCGTCGCCCGGGCCCTGGGCATTCCGGCCCTGGTGGGCGCGGGCGCCAGCGTGTTGCTGATCAAGTCCGGCACGCCCCTGCTGCTGGACGGCCAGCGCGGTCGCCTGCATGTCGACGCCGACAGCCACACCCTGCAGCGGGCCGCCGAGGAACGTGACACCCGCGAGCAACGCCTCAAGGCCGCCGCCGAGCAACGCCATCAACAGGCCCGCACCACGGATGGTCACGCGGTGGAGGTGTTCGCCAACATCGGCGAAAGCGCCGGAGTCGCCGCCGCTGTGGAAAACGGCGCCGAAGGTATCGGCCTGCTACGCACCGAACTGATCTTCATGGCCCATCCCCAGGCCCCGGACGAAGCCACCCAGGAAGCCGAATACCGCCGTGTACTCGACGGCCTTGCCGGGCGTCCGCTGGTGGTGCGCACCCTGGACGTGGGCGGCGACAAACCGCTGCCTTACTGGCCGATCGCCAAGGAAGAAAACCCCTTCCTCGGCGTGCGCGGCATCCGCCTGACCCTGCAGCGGCCGCTCATCATGGAAGCGCAATTGCGCGCCCTGCTGCGCTCGGCGGACAACCGCCCGCTGCGGATCATGTTCCCCATGGTCGGCAGCGTCGAAGAATGGCGTCAGGCCCGCGACATGACCGAGCGCCTGCGCCGGGAAATCCCGGTGGCCGACCTGCAACTGGGGATCATGATCGAAGTGCCGTCCGCCGCCCTGCTGGCGCCGGTGCTGGCCAAGGAAGTGGACTTCTTCAGCGTCGGCACCAACGACCTGACCCAATACACCCTGGCCATCGACCGTGGCCACCCGAGCCTGTCTGCCCAGGCCGACGGCCTGCACCCGGCGGTGCTGCAACTGATCGACATCACCGTGCGTGCCGCCCATGCCCACGGCAAGTGGGTCGGGGTCTGCGGCGAGCTGGCGGCCGACCCGCTGGCGGTGCCGGTGCTGGTGGGCCTGGGGGTGGATGAACTGAGCGTCTCCGGACGCAGCATCGCCGAGGTCAAGGCGCGGATTCGCGAGCTCAGCCTGACCCAGGCGCAAACCCTTGCTCAACAGGCTTTGGCCGTCGGCAGCGCCCATGAGGTGCGTGCCCTAGTGGAGGCCATGTAATGGCAAAGATTCTCACCCTGACCCTCAACCCGGCGCTGGACCTGACGGTGCAGCTGGCCCGCCTGGAGGTCGGGGAAGTCAACCGCAGCAACGCCCTGCACAGCCACGCGGCAGGCAAGGGCCTGAACGTGGCCCAGGTGCTGGCCGACCTCGGCCACCAACTGACCGTCAGCGGCTTTCTTGGGGAAAACAATCCACAGGCGTTTGACGCGTTGTTCGCCCAGCGCGGCTTTGTCGATGCCTTTATCCGCGTGCCTGGCGACACCCGCAGCAACATCAAGCTGGCCGAAGACGACGGGCGCATCACCGATATCAATGGCCTCGGGCCCGAGGTCAGCGAGGCGGCGCAACAGGCCTTGCTGGAGCGCCTGGACCAGATCGCCCCCGGGCATGACGCGGTGGTGGTGGCCGGCAGCCTGCCGCGAGGGATCAGCCCCGAATGGTTCCAGGCGCTGTTGCTGCGCCTGAAAAGCCTGGGCCTGAAGGTCGCCCTCGACACCAGTGGCGCCGCCCTGCGCGCCGGTCTGGCGGCGGGGCCCTGGTTGATCAAGCCCAACACTGAGGAACTGGCGGACGTCCTCGGCAGCCCGGTGCTTGGCGTGGCGGTGCAGGCCGAGGCGGCGCGCCTTCTGCTGGCCCAAGGCGTCGAGCACGTGGTGATCTCCCACGGTGCCGAGGGCGTCAACTGGTTCAGCGCCGCGCCGTCCCTGCAGGCCTTTCCGCCCAAGGTCAGCGTGGTCAGCACCGTGGGCGCCGGCGACTCGCTGCTGGCGGGCATGCTCCACGGCCTGCTCGGCGCCCAGCCGTTAGAACAGACCCTGCGCACCGCCACGGCGATTGCCGCCATGGCCGTGACCCAGATCGGTTTTGGCATCAGCGACAGGGCTCAACTGGCCCGGCTGGAGCAGGGGGTGCGCGTGCACCCCCTCCTAGAACAATAAGAGGGTTGCGTATGAAGTTAGCCATTATTACCGCCTGCCCCAACGGCATGGTCACCAGCGTACTCTGCGCCCGCCTGCTGGACGCCGCGGCCCAGCGCCAGGGCTGGAGCACCAGCGTGGAAGTGCACGATGACGCACACCCCGAACGCCAACTGTCAGCGGCCACCATTGAGGCCGCCGAGTGGGTGCTGGTGGTCAGCACCGGGCCTGTGGACCTGTCGCGTTTTGTCGGCAAGCGGGTGTATCGCAGCACCCCGTCCCAGGCCCTGCAGGACGTCGATGCGGTGCTGCGTCGCGGCGCCGAAGAGGCTCAGATCCATGTCGCCAGCCAAGCCAGTGCCGAGCCGCTGGTCGAGGCCGGCCAGCGCGCGCCGCGCCTGGTGGCGATCACCGCCTGCCCGACCGGCGTGGCCCACACCTTCATGGCCGCCGAGGCCTTGCAGCAGACCGCCAAACGCCTGGGCTACGACCTGCAAGTGGAAACCCAGGGCTCGGTGGGCGCCCGTAACCCGCTGAGCGCCGAAGCCATCGCTGCCGCCGACGTGGTGCTGCTGGCGGCAGACATCGAAGTGGCCACCGAGCGTTTTGCCGGCAAGCGGATCTACCGCTGCGGCACCGGCGTGGCCCTCAAACAGTCCGAGGCCACCCTGAACAAGGCACTGGCCGAGGGCCAGCTGGAGTCCACGGCTGCCGGCGCCCAGGCACCGGCCAAGCAGGAAAAGACCGGAGTCTACAAACACCTGCTGACCGGCGTGTCGTTCATGCTGCCGATGGTGGTGGCGGGCGGCCTGATGATTGCCCTGTCCTTCGTCTTCGGCATCACCGCCTTCAAGGAGCAGGGCACCCTGGCCGCGGCCCTGATGCAGATCGGCGGCGAGACCGCCTTCAAGTTGATGGTGCCGCTGCTGGCCGGTTACATCGCCTACTCCATCGCCGACCGCCCGGGTCTGGCGCCGGGAATGATCGGCGGCATGCTCGCCAGCACCCTGGGCGCGGGTTTTATCGGCGGCATCGTCGCCGGCTTCCTGGCCGGTTATGCGGCCAAGGCAATCAGCCAATATGTGCGACTGCCGCAAAGCCTGGAGGCGCTGAAACCGATCCTGATCATCCCGCTGCTGGCCAGCCTGTTCACCGGGCTGGTGATGATCTACGTGGTGGGCAAACCGGTGGCGGGCATGCTCGCGGCGCTGACCCACTTCCTCGACAGCATGGGCACCACCAACGCCATTCTGCTGGGGGTACTGCTGGGCGGGATGATGTGCGTCGACCTGGGCGGGCCGATCAACAAGGCGGCCTATGCGTTCTCGGTGGGGCTGCTGGCGTCCCAGAGTTATGCACCGATGGCCGCGACCATGGCCGCGGGCATGGTGCCGCCGATTGGCTTAGGGATTGCCACCCTCATTGCCCGCCGCAAATTTGCCCAGACCGAACGCGAAGCCGGCAAGGCCGCCCTGGTATTGGGCCTGTGCTTTATCTCCGAAGGCGCAATCCCGTTTGCCGCCAAGGACCCGCTGCGAGTGATCCCGGCGAGCATTGCGGGCGGCGCCCTGACCGGGGCCTTGTCGATGTACTTCGGCTGCAAACTGATGGCGCCCCATGGTGGTTTGTTCGTCATGTTGATCCCGAATGCCATCAACCATGCGCTGCTGTACCTGCTGGCGATTGTTGCAGGGAGTCTGCTGACGGCGGTTGTCTATGCCCTAGTGAAACGACCAGAGACCGTCGAACTGGCCCTGGAACCGGCCAAGGCGGCCTGACCTCCACGGCACATCCGTTGCGGCGCAATCCCGCAACGGCACCCGCTGTAGCCGCTGTCGCAGGCTGCGAACGCTCTGGGCGGCACTCCGTCGCAGGAGACGCGGCGATCTTGAAGACGCCAGAGGTTCGTCGGTCAATCGCCAAGCAAGGCCCTGCGGTCCTTTTCGCAGCTTCGCAGGCTCAGCAGCGGCTACAGGGCACGGCTTGGTGTAGCCGCTGCCGCAGGCTGCGAACGGCTCCGCAGGAGACGCAGTGATCTTGAAGACGCCCGAGGTTCGTCGGTCAAACGCCAAGCAAGGCCCTGCGGTCCTTTTCGCAGCTTCGCGGGCTCAGCAGCGGCTACAGGCGGCTTTGTGTAGCCGCTGCCGCAGGCTGCGAACGCTCTGGGCGGCACCCCGTCGCAGGAGACGCGGCGATCTGAAGGAGGCTAGACATTTTGTGTCCATTTCGAGAGCAAACTCAGCCACAGGCATAGGCTGCTGTCGGCCAAGTCTCTTTCTTTTGTAAGGCGTTTCCGAGACACTCCCTGGCGCTTGCGGCTGGGTACTCGGCTCACTAGGCTCGGTTCGTCACTGAATGTTCAGTGATCGGGTTTAGCAGCCTGATTCCAAGACACGCAAGTATGGCCCCTGTCCCGGTTGGCTTTTGGCCTGCCGAGTTCTGTTATGGCGGCTGTGCGTGGGGCGCCCTCGGGTGCGCCGGATTCCTTGGACCGGTCTGCTAACCCGCGTACAGCTGCCACCTTACGTTTAGCAGCGTCAGGTGGTGGCTCCACCCCAAGGAGCTACACCATGAAAAAGATCGTCCCCGATCCGCCTGTTTTCCATTCTGTTTCCCGTCGTAATCCCGACCACGATCTGGCCAACGAAGTCATTCGCCATGCGCTGGCCAACACCCGCGTAAACGGCTCGTTGATTGCGGCTCTGCACCCCACCGCCGCGGGTCCTGCGGGCACCGACTCGCCCTTCAGCGTTCGTCCCGGTATCAGCGCCGAGGAAGCCTTGCTCCACGTGTCCATGCTGCTCAAGGCGGCCGAGGAGGTGTCCGACGAGATCACCGAGCAGGCCAGCGGCATCGAGCGTGGCCTGATCTGGTCCCTGGTGCATTCGGTGGAAATGGCCCGTGGCGTGGTCGATGCCTTGCTTGATGGCAATCGCTCGGTTCCGTAGTCGAGATTTTCCGCCCGTTTGGCAAGGGGGCTCCGGCTCCCTTGCCATCAGGTTCAGAGGGGGCAGTCAATCGACGGCCTGGTTTTTCACCATGAGCAAGGCTGCACCCATGGTCATCAGTACGCCGCCAAAGAATCGGCTCTGAATGCTCAGGGCCGATGGGCTGCGCAGGTAGTGTTGCAGTCGGTTGGCGCTGTAGGCGTAGGTTGTCATCACCAGCGTATCCACCAGGGTCATGGTCAAGGCCATGAGTGCAAGTTGAGGGACTAAGGGCGGTGTCTGGTTTATGAAATGGAGCAGGATGGCCACCATGAAAACAATGCCTTTGGGGTTGGATATGTTAGTTGCAAATCCGCTCAGGAAGAGTCGAGTGGTCGGAACGCCGGAGTGTCCTGCTTCAGCCTGGCTTTGAGTCCCGACACTGCGCCAAGCCCGATCTTTCCGTTGAGGGGATGAATAGAGAAAACGGAGATTTTTGTACGCTAAGCCAGTTGGAGAGGCTGAAACCCTTTGCCAATCCAGTTTATGTCCGTTTGAAGTACACCCTAATCGGGCATCAAGTCGACGCCCCACGCAACGTCAGAATAGGGCCAATGCCGATATTTTCTGACGCCTCACTGGCATTCTCCAAGACTTCAACCAGACAAGTCGCAGGCTTAGCGTTCGATTTTTCCCGAGTTCTGTTGGCTTCCCTGATACGCGCCACTACGCGCCCGATGGCTCGCGGCGGTACTTCCTTCGCTCTGATCTTTCCCTGCTTTGGGGTCTCTCCTGAAAGCGGTCATACCGCCTACTTGAAAATATGCATTTATGCATTAAAAATGCTTGAGTGCATGACTGGTTTTTTATACAGTGGTTGTGTCGGGCAGGCCTGATCGACTTTCGAACACGCAATAACACCGAATTAAAGGATAATGTGCATGTCAAACACCAACGACTACCTGGGACCTGGTGCTTCACAGACGGGACCAGGCTCTTATGTATTACCTGCGACAACTATCTACGGAACATCTGCCGGGGTTAGCGCTATGGGAGATAGTTTCCGTATCACCGCAGGTCCAAATACAACCAAATACGATCCTCATCGTGAGGCAATGCTTGCTAATAGGGCCGAATACAAAGAGTTTCATACTGAGCTATCTAGGATTGAAAAAGAAGTAAAAGAAAGATACGAAGACATTTTATCAAAAACTGATAAATACGTTCAGGATGAACTTCAAACATCCGGAGTTTCAAGCATACAAAGCAAACTCAGTGTTGAAAAACTACAGAGAGACACAAAAACCCTAGAAGACTTAATAAACCGCAGAGAATCCGATCGCCAGATCTTAATCGAGCAATCAAAAGCCTACTCAGGGAGTGACCCCCTTAGTTTGAGCATCGAGAAAAGAAACTCTTATGCAATTTTGGGGGCGCCAAGATATAGGCCTACCGTCAAAGCACAAATACAAAAAAACTATGGAGAATCGTATACAGCGGCTTATCAAGCTAAATGGCTCGAAGTACTCATTAAAAACTTAAAGTCCGAGCTTTACTTGCGTCAGATACAAATTCCTGAAGCACAGGCCGAGGCGGCTAGAGTTGCTAACACATTCCACATGCAAGGCTCGGTGGCTGTTGCACAACCGTTGTTTACAGCCGTTAGAGGAACGCTTGCCGTCGAAGGTGGAGCGGTGGCGCTAGCGACCGCTATTCGTTCGGCCATTGCAGGACTCGCCGGCCTTGTAGCAGGAGCCGCATCAAGCGCAGCAGTCGGGGTGATTGCATTCTTGGCTTTCCCTCGTGAACTGGGCAATGGTGAATTGCCGGAGCGCTATTCCTTTAGCACGCCGCTTTCCGATCTAGCACCGAACCTTAGCTCGCAAGCGTTGCAAACCGCAGCAGCTGTTGATGGCACAGTCGACCTGCCGGTGCGTATCAGCTCGAAAACTGCTGAAGACGGACGATCCAAGGTGTTTGTCGTCAAGACCGACGGGGTTACCGTACCATCCAAGGTACGGGTAGTCACGGCAAGCTACAACGCTGGACAGAACGTCTATACAGCGACCACCGCCGACGTGCCGTCGAGGACCTTGACCTGGACACCGGTCGTGTCTCCCGGCAACAGTTCAACGAGTCTGCCAGCAGAAACAGCCCCATCCCCCGTTTACAACGGAGCAACCATCACTCCCGTTGAAGGACGCATCGATACCTTTCCCGAAGTGACCGACGCCAGCTTTGACGATTACATTTTGATCCTGCCCGTCGGTACAGGATTTGTTCCTCTGTATCTTATGTTCCATAGTCCTTACGGGGAAACCAATGCCAAGGGACAATACAGTGGTCGTGATTACAATACGAATAAAGCCGGTGGTCCTGTTCTTGATCTTGATTGGCGTACAGCGACCATAGATCAGGCAGGCGTGAATCAAGTGAAACTGCATACCAGCCGATTTGGTGAGTCGCCCGATAACAAAGTGATGATTGATCGTCTGGAGAGAATTCTGAAGGGTGTCCTACAGGTCACTGATATTGATAAACGTTTTTACACCCATGAGATTAGGGAGCTAGAGCGTTATAGAAACCTTGGAGTTAAGGATGGTGAAATTCCAGAAAACAGAACCGAAGTTTGGAATAATACCCATACTGCAACTCTGGAGGACTATAAAATCAATGAAAAAACGCAGCCTTTGTATACTCCAGAGGCCGAAGAAGCATACTTTAAGTAACAGGAGAGCAAGCTATGACCGAACAAGAAAGCATGTTCAAGAATGAAAGCGTGGAAGATATTCTTTTACATTTCGCCCCGCGCATCCCCTATCCAAGCATCGACAGAATGTATGTTAAATATAACTTTGAGGTGGTTGCAGATGGAAAGCTATTGCGGACATATCAAAAATTAATCAAAGAAGGAAAGTTGGTGGAAAATAAAAAACCCCTCCCAGAAAAGGGCCCAAACTGGAAAGAACCGAACTTTGTCACTGAGAAAAGATACTCTTTTGAATAACGTGTGATGCCATTTGCATCCGCCCAGTTTAAACTAGGCGGATGCAGGTTCTGGGTGCAACACGATATTATCGTCAAAAAGCTCAGTCATCGAGGAAAATAGGTGGCTGAGCTTTTCGGCCTTTGAGACCTCTGAATATGTTGCCATAGAGCTTCTTGGCAAGAAATGCATAAATGCATAAGACGCGTTTTTATTTTGATTCAGGTATCTCAATATCCATCAAACCGGACACACTCAGACTGATAAAGGGTTTCAGCCACGCCAAGCGGCTTAGCGTACAAAAATCACCGTTTTCTCTATTCCCCCCTTGAATTGATGTCGTGCGCGTTACGCGTCGCCTTGGGCACCGCTGGCCATGTCATCAAGTCTTTCCCGCCGAGCTTTGAATGTCTGGTTATTGGTCCAGGGCGATTGTGTAGTGGTCAACGAACCACTTCACTGCCGTATAGGCAGCTAAGAAAAACAAGTCCGCCAAGCGGCTTTATGTCGAGGTCTTCACTGCCCTGTAGGCAGCTCAGAAAACTCACGGTCTGGGCCACGGCCGTGCGTAGCACCTCACTTCCGTGTAGGCAGCTAAGAAAACACGCGTGAGCAGCATGCTTAATCCAGGTCGCAGCCTCGCCACCGTCCTGTCACACCCCCTTCATCCCCACTGACTAAGGTTGCCTTTTGACCATTGTCAGGGAGTCACCATGAGCGAGTTCAACCTCGGCCGTCGTCGGATCATGCAAATCGCCGGGGCGGGGCTGTTGCTGCCGAGTCTGGCGCCGGCGGTGATTGCGTCAGTCAAGGATCGGCCGCAGCTCACCGATGGGGTGCAGTCCGGGGATCTGCTGGGGGATAAGGCGATGATCTGGAGCCGCAGCGATCGACCGGCGCGGATGGTGGTGGAGTGGGACACGCGAAGCATGTTCAGCAACCCTCGGCGTTTCATCTCGCCCCTGGCCGATGCGCGGACCGACTTCACGGCGCGGGTGGAGTTGACCGGGTTGCCGGCCGATCAGGCGATCTTCTATCGGGTGACCTTCGAGGATGCGCAATCCGGTGTGGCCAGTGAGCTGTGGTTCGGCCATTTGCGCAGTGCGCCGACGCAACGCCGGGACATCCGTTTTGTCTGGAGCGGCGACACGGTGGGCCAGGGCTTCGGCATCAACCCGGACATCGGCGGCATGCGTATCTATGAAGCCATGCGCCTGCGTTTGCCGGACTTCTTTATCCACAGCGGCGACACCATTTACGCCGACGGCCCGGTGCCGGCGCAGTTGACCGTGGAGGACGGGCGCGTCTGGCGCAATATCACCACCGAGGCCAAGAGCAAGGTGGCCGAGACCCTCGACGAATACCGGGGCAATTACCGCTACAACCTGATGGACGAGAACCTGCGTCGCTTCAACGCCGAGGTGCCGCAGATCTGGCAGTGGGACGACCACGAGGTGGTCAACAACTGGTCGCCCGGCAAGCAGTTGGACGAGCGCTACGCGGTCAAGGACATCCAGACCCTGGTGGGCCGCGCGCGGCAGGCGTGGCTGGAATATGCGCCGATGCGCCGGCAGAGCGCCGATGGCGGCGGGCGGATTTACCGCAAGCTCAGCTATGGGCCGCTGCTGGATGTGTTCGTGCTGGATATGCGCAGTTATCGCGGGGCCAACGATGACAACCTCGGTGGGGCGAAACCCTTCCTGGGCCGTGAGCAGCTGGATTGGTTGAAGCGTGAACTCAAGGATTCGCAGGCCCAGTGGAAAGTGGTGGCAGCGGACATGCCGATTGGCCTCGGTGTGCCCGATGGTGAAGTCAGCCCCGGGGTGGCGCGTTGGGAGGCCGTTGCCAACGGCGACCCGGGACCGGCCCAGGGCCGGGAGTTGGAGATTGCCGAATTGCTGGCGCATCTGCGCAAGCATCAGGTTCGCAACCATGTGTGGCTGACGGCGGACGTGCATTACTGCGCGGCTCACCATTACCATCCGGATCGCGCGGCGTTCCAGGATTTCGAGCCCTTCTGGGAGTTTGTCGCCGGCCCGCTGAATGCCGGGAGTTTCGGGCCCAATGTGCTGGACAAGACCTTCGGCCCGGAAGTGGTGTTTCAGAAGGCGCCGCCGGCGCAGAACACTTCGCCCTTTGCCGGTTTTCAGTTCTTTGGCGAAGTGCAGATCGACGGGCAGACGGCAGAGCTGAAGGTGATCCTGCGGGACCTGGATGGCGTGGCGGTGTACGAACACAACCTGCAACCGGTGTAACTCTCCTCGCCAGCACCCTGTTCCCTAGGAGCCGTCTTGCCGGCGAAGAGGGCCTTAAGCCTTGCGCTGTTCTGACGGGCGCCTTCGCTGGCAAGCCAGCTCCTACGGAGGGGGCAGCAGGATCGATGTAGGAGCCGGCTTGCCGGCGAAGTGTCTGACGCCTCAGTAGACGTCGCGGCGGTAGCGCCCCTGTTCGATCAGGCGTTCGACCTGGTCTGCGCCCAGTACCTCGTTGAGCACCTGATCCACCCCTGAAGCCATGCCCTGCAAGCTGCCGCAGATGTAGATCGCGGCGCCGTCGGCCAGCCATTTTTTCAGTTCGTCGGCCGCTTGGCGCAGGCGGTCCTGGACGTAGACCTTCTCGGCCTGGTCCCGGGAGAACGCCAGGTCCAGGCGGCTCAGGTCGCCCCGGGTGCGCCATTCCTGCAGTTCATCCTTGCAGTAGAAATCATGTTCGGCGTTGCGCTCGCCAAAGATCAGCCAGTTGCGTTGCTGGCCCTCGGCGATCCGTGCCTTGAGCAAGCTGCGCAGGCCCGCCAACCCGGTGCCGTTGCCCAGCAGAATCAGCGGGCAAGGTTCGGCCGGCAGGTGGAAGCCGCTGTTGCGGCGCACCCGCAGGCTGATGCTGGAACCTACCGCGGCATGCTCGGTGAGCCAGCCGGAACCAATCCCCAGGCTTCCATCGGGGTGGCATTCCTGACGCACCAGAAGTTCCAGGCAGCCGTCGGCGGCAATCGAGGCGATGGAGTATTCGCGCATGCTCAGGGGCACCAGTGCGTCCACCAGGGCCTGGGCATGTAGCCCCACCAGATGGCTGCGGTTGTCTGGTAGCTGGCGGCTGCCCAGGGCCTGTTCCAGGCTTTCTTGCAGGCCATCCAGTTGCACCGGGGTGTTGCCGGAGAGGCCCAGGCCGGCGAGGAAGTCCGCCACCGCGCCGCGGCTGTTGCGTGGCATGACTTCCACCAGATCCCCGGCCAGCCAGCTACTGGTACTGGGGGCCAGCAACTGCAGCAGGTAGACCCCGGAACCGCTGCTTTCAGGGTTGAGCAGGGTACGGGTGTTCAAGGTCCAGTTGTCGAAGGCCGGGGCCTGCCACAGGTCCACGGGAGCCTGTCCGGTCAGTTGGCCCAGTTGCTGTTGCCAGTGGCGCAGGGCGTAGCTGTCGCCGCTGTCCACTTCGATGGGAGCGAACAGAGTGCTGGCGCCCTGGTTCGCCAGCCAGTCGTGCAGGCGCCGGGCAAAGCCGCAGAAGTGCTGATATTGGCGGTCGCCGAGGCCGAGCACGGCGTATTGCAAGCCCGCAAGCGGTAGCTCGCGGCCCAGCAGTTTGCGTTCGAAGCCCCGTGCGCTGTCTGGGGCTTCGCCGTCGCCGAAGGTGCTGACTATGAACAGCGCGCGTTGGGCGCTGCGCAGATCCTGTTCGCTGAGGCTGGCCAGCGACTGGACCTTGGCGCTGACCCCAGCGGCTTGCAATTGCCCGGCAGTCTGCCAGGCCAATTGTTCGGCAAAGCCGCTCTGGCTGGCGAAACCGATCAGCCACGCGGAGCCATCGTCGGCGCTGCTTTCCAGGCCTTGGCGTGCGTTCTTGATCTGGCGCTTCTTGCGCCGGCGATCCAGGTACAGCAGCCAGCCGGTGACGAAGAACAGCGGCATGCTCAATGAAGCCAGGGTCAGCACGATGCGTCCGATCAGGCCGAAGTAGCTGCCCACGTGCAGGGCGTAGACGCTGGTGAGCAACTGCGCCTTGAGGCTCTTGTCGGTGTAGCGCTCATGACGGCTGATGACCCCGGTGGTGGGGTCCAGGGTCAGCTGGTTCAGCGCTCGATCGTGGGGCGAGTCCTTGAGCAGGTAGAACACTGTCGCCGGCTGGCCGGCCACCGCGGGCATGCGGATGTTGTAGGCGCTGAGGTCCTTGCCGGCAGCGCTGTAGAGGCTGCTCCACAGGGCGTTGTAGTCCGCCACGGGAGCGGGGCCCTTGGGCGGTGGGCCACCGCGACCGCCGCGCTGGCGTTCACTGTGTGGCGCGTCAGAGAGCAGTTTGGTCAGGCCCTCCCGGTACCAGTCGTAGGACCAGTACAGGCCGGTGAGGGCGAACAGCAGGTAGAACAGCAGGCACCAGGTGCCGAACACCGCGTGCAGGTCCCAGTTGAAGCCGCGGCCTTTCTTGGCCCAGTCCAGGGTCAGCCATACGCGCCAGTTGCCGACCTGGCGCGGCCAGCGCAGGTACAGGCCGGACAGGCAGAAGAAGATCAGGATCAGGGTGCAGGCGCCGGTGATCTGCCGGCCGGTGTCGCCGATGGCCAGGAAACGGTGCAGCTGCAGCATCAAGCCGAAGAAGTCCTGGCCGACCGCGTCGCCCAGGAACTCGCCGGTGTAGGGATCGAAGTAGCGCATCTGGCCACGGCGTTCCCCCGGCGGCGGGGTGAAGAACACCCGTGCGGCGTTGCCGCTGTCGGTTTCCACCCAGAGCATGGACACGGTCTTGCCTTCGGCGGCCTGGATTTTGTCCACCAGTTCGGCGGGTGGCAGCACCCCGGCGGGGAGCTTGTCGACTTGCAGCACCGATGGGTTGAGGGCGCGCAGGATCTCGTCCTGGAACGACACCGTCGCCCCGGTGATGCCCATCAGGGCCAGGATCAGCCCCGCGCTGATGCCGAAGAACCAGTGCAGCTGGAACAGGGTTTTCTTCAACACGTCACTCGCCTTGTTCGTCCAGAGAGAGAAAACACGGCGCGCAGTATGCCGTGGGTTGTCGAGAAGCATTCTTTTTTACACGCAAAAGCCCCAGGCATTGCAATGCGTGGGGCTTGGCGGCCTGTGGCGGGGGCCACAGGCGGTCGGGTGCTGGGTCAGAAGTGGAAGTTGGCGCTCATCAGGGCGGTACGGCCGGCGGCCTGGTTGGCGAAGTGCGCCGCGAAGGCCTTGTCGTAGTAGGTCTTGTCGGTGAGGTTCTGCACGTTCAACTGCAGGTCGACGTTCTTGGTCAGCTTATAGCTGGCCATGGCGTCGTAGCGGGTGTAGGACGGTACGTACACGGTGTTGCCGGTGTCGCCGTACACTTCGTCGACGTAGAACGCACCGCCACCGACGGTGAGTTTCGGGGTGATGGCGTAGGTGCTCCAGAGGCTGAAGCTGTTTTTCGGCGTGTTGGGCATTTCATTGCCTTTGGCCGATGCTGCACCGGCGGTGATCACGCCGTTACGACCGGTCAAGCCGGGGTCGACCAGCTCGCTCTTGAGGTAGCTGTAGCCAGCGAAGACTTGCCATTTGTCGGTGATCTTGCCGCTGGCGCCCAACTCCAGGCCATCGACACGGGACTCACCAGCGTTCTGGTAGGTCAGTGCGTCCACCAGGACCCGGGTGTTTTTCTTCTCGGTGCGAAATACCGCAGCGGTGAGGGACAGGCGGTCGTTGAGCACGTTCCACTTGGTACCCAGTTCGTAGTTGACCGTCTCTTCAGGTTGCAGGTCGCTGGTGCTGGCGCCGGCAGCCAGGGGGTTGCCCTCTGCGCCTTCACCCACCAGGGCACCGGCCGGGGTGGCCGAGGTCGCGTAGGAGGCGTAGATGCTGCCGTTGTCGGTCGGCTTCCAGACCAGGCCAGCCTGCCAGTTCCAGAACTGGCTGTCGTCCTTGAGCTTGCTTCTGGCCTTGACCGTGGCAGTGGGTACCGCGTTGGTGTTGGCCACGGTGTCGAAGGTGTCGTAGCGCAGGCCGACGTTCAACAGCCATTGCGGGTCCAGTTCGATGGTGTCGAAGACGTAGGCGGCACGGCTGGTGGCCTTGGTGTTGGTGCCGTTGTAGTTACGGGTGATGCTGCCGGTCCAAGGGTCGTTGGGGTTCGGGTTGCCCAACGAGGTGCAGCTGGGCGTGTTGCCCGGATTACATACCTGGGCAGTATTGCCTGCGATGTTGTAGCTGCTGACCCGGGTTTCTTCGCCCGTGAACTCAAGCCCGGTGGAGTAATTGTGCTTGAAGCCCAATGCGTGGAATTCACCAAACAGATCGGTCTGGTTGGTGGTGGTTTCCGTGGTCGAGACGCGGCTGTTGGCGCGACGCCATACGGTGCCGTAGCGGTTGACGTTGAACTTGCTGTCGTCCGGCTGGGTGAGGATGTAGTCCTGCCCGGTGTTGCCGTGACGCAGAGTGTTTTTCAGCGTCATGCTGTCGCTCAGGTCATGCTCGATGGAGATGGTGCTGATGTCCGCGCGGGTCTTGCGGAAATCACGGCCCTTCAAGCCGTAGAAGTTGCTGCTGTCGCCACCGTCGTTGGGTTTGTCGTGAACGTGGGCCGTGGCGCTTGCGGAGCCGTAGCCATACGGAATGCCCGAATCTGGCAGGTCGTCGCTTTCCATGTGGTAGTAGCTGACATTGACTCGGGTCGGGGTGCCCAGGCCGAAGGTCAGCGATGGCGCCACGCCCCAGCGGTCGTAATTGACGGCGTCGCGGCCAGCCACATTCTGTTCGTGGCTCATCAGGTTCAGACGGAACGCGGCACCCTCGAGGAACTGACGGTTGACGTCCAGGGTGTAGCGACGGGTCTGGTCGGAACCGTAGGTGAAGCCGCCATTGAGGAAGTCTTGTTGCTTGGGCATCTTGCTCGTCAGGTTCAGGCTGCCGCCTGCCGAGCCACGCCCACCAAAGGCGGAGTTCGGGCCTTTGCTCACTTCAATGGTTTCGATGTCGAAGATCTCGCGGCTCTGGCCGCCGGTGTCACGCACACCGTCGAGATAGGTGTCGCCCTGGGCGTCGAAACCACGAATGAACGGGCGGTCACCTTGAGGGTTGCCACCTTCACCGGCACCGAAGGTGATGCCCGGTACGGTGCGCAAGGCGTCTTGCAGGGAGGTGGCAGCGGTGTCCTTGAGGACTTGCTGTGGAACCACAGTGACCGAGCGCGGCGTATCCACCAGCGGGGCGGTGTACTTCTGCGACGAAGCCTTTTCCACTTGGTAGGAGGTGTTGTCCTGGGCCTCACCAGTAATGCTGGTGGCTTCCAGGGCAATGGCCTTGCCCGCCGTCTTTTGCTGGGTGTCTTGCGCGGCCTGGACCATATGGCCCGCGGAGCCGGCGGTAATCGCCACGCCAATGGCGGAGGCCAGCAGGCGCGGTGAACTGACAGCGGATGGTGGTTGTTGGCGTGACATGGTGGTTCCCCTCCCCAAGGATTTGAGGTCGCGGAATATAGGGGAAAGAAACAATCGTTATCAATTGCGAAACGTTACTATTCGCGCTGAATTTACAATCTTTACAATTTATCCTTACGGTTTTTGCGCGCTCATTCGTCACCGGGTTTTACACAGTCAATAAGAATCAATACCATTGACGACCTTTCGCTGCTCAGGTACCTGGCCATGTTGCTGCACATCCCCGGCGTGTTCACCCGTGATGAAGTGGGGCGCATCCGCGAAGCCCTGGAGCAGGCGGACTGGGCGGATGGCAAGATCACCGCCGGTTACCAGTCGGCCAAGGCCAAGCACAACCTGCAGTTGCCCGAAGGGCACCCGCTGGCCCAGGAGATCGGCGCGGCGATGCTCGATCGCCTGTGGCAGAACCCGCTGTTCATGTCCGCCGCCTTGCCGCACAAGGTGTTCCCGCCGCTGATCAACTGCTACACCGCCGGCGGCAGTTTCGACTTCCATATCGACAACGCCGTGCGCCAGCCCAAGGGCAGCCCGGAGCGGGTACGCACCGACCTGTCGTCGACCCTGTTCTTCAGTGATCCCGAGGATTACGACGGCGGCGAGCTGGAGATCCAGGACACCTACGGCCTGCAGCGGGTCAAGCTGCCGGCGGGGGACATGGTGCTGTACCCCGGCACCAGCCTGCACAAGGTCAACCCGGTGACCCGCGGCGCTCGCTATGCCTCCTTCTTCTGGACCCAGAGCCTGGTGCGCGAAGACAGTCAGCGCGCCTTGCTGTTCGAGATGGACGGAGCGATCCAGGAACTGACCCGGGATGTGCCCGAGCATCCTTCGCTGATCCGCCTGACCGGCACTTATCACAACCTGCTGCGGCGCTGGGTCGAGGTGTAGGCGGTGACTGTTCAACTTCGCCGCGAGGAAGTCCTCGACGGCGCGCAACTGAGCGCCATGCTCCAACAGAGTCCGGCCCGTGCAGCCCAGGCGATATTGGTGGCGGCCCGAGAGGGTCTGGTGGAGGCCCAGGCGCTGCTGGGACAGATCCTCCTCGACGGCCACGGCATCCAGCAGGATCAACCCCTGGCCTTGCGCTGGTTCGAAATCGCCGCGCGACGTGGGCACCTGATGGCGCGCAACATGCTCGGCCGCTGCCATGAGCACGGGTGGGGTTGCCCGGCGGATGCCGTCCGCGCTGCCGGGCATTATCGATTGGCCGCCGAAGCGGGGCTGGACTGGGGGCTGTACAACTACGCCAACCTGCTGGCCACCGGCCGTGGCGTGGCGCAGAACCACGCCCTGGCACTGGCCTGCTACCGCCGCGCGGCGGACCTTGGCCATGCCAAATCGATGAACCTGCTGGGGCGTTACCTGGAGGAAGGGCTGGTCTGCCCGGCTGACCCCGAGGCGGCCCGTGACTGGTACCGACGCTCGGCCGAAGGCGGGGATTTCCGTGGACAGTTCAGCTATGCGGCGGTGCTGGCCGATGCCGGTCGTATCGACGAAGCCGTGGATTGGCTGCAGCAGGCGCTAGCTGGCGGCAATCTGAATTTCCTGCGGGTGGCTTGCGCTGCGTTGCTCAATGCCACGCATCCAAAGATTCGCGAACTGGCCCAGGCCTATCAGCGGCGGGCAGCGCAATTGGCGGATGAACGGGATGGCGAGCAGCTTACAGACTTGGCCTGAGTGGGGATGACGCAAGGAAAAGTCTCATGAGTGATTCCCAGGTCTCTTTTGGCCCGCCGTCTTTCAATGTCGCCACTCGCAGGACACTGGAAGCAATGGCCGATGTCGATTGCGCAAGAGTGATCGACCATCAGCAAGTCGTGGCGTGGGCTGCGAGCTTGAGTCAGCCTTGTCCTTTGCCAAAACCGCCGCCACAAAAAGCCAAAAGCCCATGACACGTCATGGGCTTTTTCTTGCAGCTTGCCGCTAGCAGCTAGCCACTGTCCTTACAGGTAAAACGCCTTCAGCGGCGGAAAGCCGTTGAATTCCACCGCGCTGTAGCTGGTGGTGTAGGCGCCGGTGGACAGCCAGTACAGGCGGTCGCCGATGGCCAGGTTCAGCGGCAGGCCGTACTTGTAGTTCTCGTACATGATGTCGGCGCTGTCGCAAGTTGGGCCGGCGATCACCACTTCTTCCACTTCGCCTTTCTTCTCGGTCCAGATCGGGAACTTGATCGACTCGTCCATGGTTTCGATCAGGCCGGAGAACTTGCCCACGTCGGTGTAGACCCAGCGCTCGACGGCGGTGCGGGATTTACGCGCCACCAGCACCACTTCGCTGACCAGGATGCCAGCGTTGGCAATCAGCGAACGGCCCGGCTCGAGGATGATTTCCGGCAGCTCGTCGCCGAAGTCTTCCTTGAGGAAGCGGATGATTTCCTCGGCGTAGGTTTCCAGGCTGTTGGTACGGGTGATGTAGTTGGCCGGGAAGCCACCGCCCATGTTGATCAGTTTGAGCTCGATGCCGTCTTCTTCCTTCAGGCGTTCGAAGATCACTTTGACCTTGGCGATCGCCGCGTCCCAGACGCTGATGTCGCGCTGTTGCGAACCCACGTGGAACGACACGCCGTAAGGCACCAGGCCCAGGTCGCGGGCGAGGATCAGCAGGTCCATGGCCATGTCGGTCTGGCAGCCGAACTTGCGCGACAGTGGCCAGTCGGCGGTGGTGGAGCCTTCGGTGAGGATGCGCACATAGACTTTCGAACCCGGGGCGGCCTTGGCGATGTTGCGCAGGTCGGCTTCGGAGTCGGTGGCATACAGACGCACGCCCTTCTCATAGAAGTAGCGGATGTCCTTGGATTTCTTGATGGTGTTGCCGTAGCTGATGTTGGCCGGGTTGACGCCGCGGCCCAGCACTTTGTCCAGCTCGTAGATCGAGGCGATGTCGAAGCTGGAGCCTTTTTCGTGCAGCAGGTCGATGATCTCGGCGGCCGGGTTGGCCTTGACCGCGTAGTAGACCTTGGCGAATTCGAAACCGGCACGCAGGTCGTCATAGGCCTGGGCGATCATCTGGGTGTCGATGACCACGAACGGGGTTTCTTGCTGGTCGGCGAACGCCTTCATTTTCTGAAAGGTTTCGCGCGCAAAATAGTCTTCGACGTTAATCGACATGCGTTGGGAGCTCCTACTGGCAAACGTTAGAAATCAATGGGTGCAAATGAACGTCCTCCGTATCCCCACTTTGGTTCGCCTACTTCCCAAGGCATGTCGCCGAAAGCAAAAAGGCCATGGGAAAGTTTCCCTTGGCCTTGCTGTCTCGTCGTCAGTACTTGAGCCGGATGGATCGTTTCCAGCATGGACGTTCGGCGCGAACTTTAGGTGGTGAGGGGCCTGAGATCAACAAAAAATGTCGCGTTTTTGCACTTGTCTGACGTGCGTAAACGACACCTCTCTTTGTAGCCGACACAGATGACGGACAGATGTTCCCGAAGATTTTCCAGGTGTTAAAAATACCTGCACGTTCGACGCTGTTGCGCGCCAAGTGTCTGGAAAGTATGAAGGCGTCAACATCGGCGACGTTAGCGACGACAGGCAGGTCAGAGGGGGATCTTGGCTGTTTCGGGAGGTATCGCCTGACGGCGTTTGTGGGGGCGGCTGTTGATATTTTTTTCCGCCATGTAAGTGGGCCGAAAAACCAGTGGCGAGGGCGCTTGCTCCCGGTGAACTGCGCAGCAGTTCCACTCTTTTTGGCAAAGAGGGGCCGCTGCACGGCCCCGGGGCAGCAAGCGCCCTCGCCATAGGTTCGTTATTGGCTATTTATTGATCAGGCGACCACTGCCTCAGCCGGCGAGACGATGTTGGTCTTCATCCCCCGCGAACGCCCGGAGCTCAGGTAGGCCGCAATGGATTCCTGGGTCACCTCACCGAGAAATACCCGCTCGGCATCCAGCACCGGCAGCCATGAACGGTTGAACTCGTACATGCGCGACAGAAGAATCCGCAGGTGTTCGTCGTAGGCGGCGGTGGCGTTGAACTCCCGCAGGAACTGGGCGCAGGTGCCGGTCTGACGATGCAGGTCGCGACGACGTACATAACCCAGGGCCTTGTTCTCGGCGCAGGTCACCACCACGTAGCGGCGGTCATGTTCGTCCATCAGGTCCAGGGCCTCGGCTACCGGAGTTTCCGGGCTGACCGATGGGGCGTTGTCTGCCGCGTCTTCGGCCTTGACCAGCAACAGGCGCTTGAGGGTGCTGTCCTGGCCGACGAAGTTGCTGACGAAGTCGTCCGCCGGGTGGGCGAGCAAGGTGTCCGGGTGATCAATCTGCAGCAGCTTGCCAGCGCGGAAGATGGCGATTTTGTCACCCAGCTTGATGGCTTCGTCGATGTCGTGGCTGACCATGATCACGGTCTTGTTCAGCGCGCGCTGCATCTCGAAGAACTCGTTCTGGATCATCTCGCGGTTGATCGGGTCCACCGCGCCGAAGGGCTCGTCCATCAGCAGCAGCGGTGCGTCCGCCGCCAGGGCGCGAATCACCCCGATGCGCTGTTGCTGGCCGCCGGACAGTTCCCGCGGATAGCGGTGCAGGTACTGCTTGGGTTCGAGCTTGATCATGCTCATCAGCTCGCGGGCACGGTCGTGGCATTTCTGCTTGTCCCAGCCCAGCAGCTTGGGCACCACCACGATGTTTTCCTCGATGGTCATGTTGGGGAACAGGCCGATCTGCTGGATCACGTAGCCGATGTTGCGGCGCAGGGTGACTTCGTCGAGGTCGGTGGTGTCTTCGCCGTTGATCAGGATCTTGCCCGAGGTGGGTTTGATCAGGCGGTTGATCATCTTCAGCGTGGTGCTTTTGCCGCAGCCCGAAGGGCCGAGGAATACGCAAATTTCGCCTTCATTGACGGTCAGGCTTACGGAGTCAACGGCGGTGATGGTCTTGCCGTTGCTTTGGAAGGTCTTGGTCAGCTTTTGAAGTTCGATCATTTGAGCAGTCCTTTTGGTGTCAGCGAGCGTTGCAGCCATTGCAGAAGCAGGTCGGCGAAGATGGCCAGGAGACTGACCAGTAGCGCGCCGACGATCAGCATCGACATGTCGCTGCGGCTGATGGAAGCAAGAATGAGTACGCCCAGGCCGCCGGCGCCAATGGTGGCGGCGATGGTCATGACGCCGATGTTCATCACCACGGCGGTGCGTACCCCGGCGAGGATCACCGGCACGGCGATCGGCAGTTCGACCATGCGCAGGCGCTGGCCGAAGGTCATGCCGATGCCGCGGGCGGCTTCGCGGATGCCCGGCTCGACGCCGGTCAGCGCCAGGTAGGTGTTGCGCATGATCGGCAGCAGGGAATAGAGGAACACCGCCGTGATGGCCGGCAGCGGCCCCAGGCCCTGGCCGAACTTGGAGTAGAACGGCAGCAGCAGGCCGAACAGGGCGATGGAAGGGATGGTCAGCAACACCGTGGCGCTGGCCTGCAACGGGCCGGCCAGGGTCGGGAAGCGGGTCATCAGGATGCCCAGGGGCACACCGAAGACAATCGCCAGGGTCACGGCGATGCCCACCAGGGTGATGTGCTGCCAGGTCAGGTGCAGGACTTGGGCCCAATCGAGATGGGAAAAGGCGTTCAAGAATTCCATGTCTTCTCCTCTCTATCAGTGGTTGATCGGATGCTGGCGCAGGAAGTCGGCGGCCACGGCGGAAGGGCTTTCATGGTCGACGTCGACCCGCGCGTTCAGCTGGCGCATGGTTTCGTCGTCGAACAGCGCCGCCAGCGGCTTGAGGTCCGCCGCCAATTGCGGGTGGGCGTCGAGATACGCCTGACGCACCACGGGGGCTGCGGTGTAGTCCGGGAAGTAATGCTTGTCGTCTTGCAGTAGCTTGAGCTTGAAGGCGTTGAGCCGACCGTCGGTGGTGTAGACCAAACCGGCAAATACCTGGCCATTGCGCAAGGCGGTGTAGACCAGGCCGGCATCCATCTGCCGGGTGTTCTTGCGGGTCAGGTTCATGTCGTACAGCTTGACCATGCCGGCCAGGCCGTCGGAGCGGTTGGCGAACTCGGTGTCCAGGGCCACCAGGCGGTTTTCCTTGGAGTTTTCGGCCAGGGCTCGGGTCAGGTCGCTGATGCTGTTGATCTGCGGATGTTCCTTGGCCACGTTCTCCGGCAGGGCCAGGGCGTAGGTGTTGCTGAACTTGGACGGCGCCAACCAGACCAGGCCTTTTTTCGCGTCGAGTTCTTTGACTCGGGCGTAGGACTGCTGGCTGTCGAGTTTCTCGTCGATGTGGTTGTAGGCCACCAGCGAGACCCCGGTGTATTCCCAGATCAGGTCCAGCTGGCCGCTTTCCTGGGCGCTGCGCGCCAGGTTGCTGCCCAGGCCGCCGGTGACGCGGGTGTCGTAACCCTTGCTGCGCAGGTACTGGGAGGTGATTTCCGCCAGCAGAGTCTGTTCGGTGAAGACCCGGGCACCAATGCGGATCAGTGGTTTTTCCGCGGCTTGCACCCATCCAGCTAAAAGCAGGATGCAGCCGAGTATCAGGCTTGTTTTTTTCATGTTCATTCCTTGGCGCTTACGGACTTAGGACGGGCGCAGACCACGTTCCAGCCAGAGGCGGCTGGCCAGGGTGACCAGGCCGTCGAGGAGCAAGGCCAGCAGCGCAGTGCAGGCGGCGCCGAGCAGCAATTGCGGCTGATTGTTCAGGGCGATGCCGGGGAAGATCAGGCTGCCCAGGCTGTTGGCGCCGATCAGGAAGGCCAGGGGCGCGGTGCCGACGTTGATCGCCAGGGCCACCCGCACGCCACCGATGATGATCGGCACGGCATTGGGCAATTCGACTTTCCACAGCACCTGGCGCGGCGTCATGCCGATGCCGACCGCGGCTTCCTTGAGGGAACCCTGGACGTTTTTCAGGCCTTCGTAGGTGTTACGCACGATGGGCAGCAAGGAGGCGAGGAACAACGCGAAGATGGCCGGGCCACTGCCGATGCCGAGAATCCCCAGGGCGATGGCCAGGACGGCCAGAGGGGGGACGGTGTTACCGATGTTGAACACTTGCATGAAGCGTTCGGCGCGTCCGACCATGCTCGGGCGGCTGAGGAAGATGCCGGCGGGGATACCCACCAGCAGTGCGGCGAGCATGGACGCCAGGACCAGGAACAGATGAGCTTGCAGGTAGAACAACAGATCGTCGCGGTAGTGTTCGATCGTCGTGATGCCGATCCAGTGGACCAGCAGGGCCAGGAGGGCGATGACCGCAACCCCTCCTATCAGCCCTTTGCCATAGCGAATAGCCACAGGCGGACTCCTTTTTTCAGTCGGCGGGCACTTTCCCGTGTGGCAAGGCCATTCCTGGCTGCCGCGAAAGTACGCGCGAAAAGCAGCTCGTCGAGTGCCGGCAAAGCGGCGGGTGAACGAGCCATGAGCGCAGCTTCGTCAAGCTAACGTGCTGATATTTCAGCCCCTGACGACAGCGCGTGACAGGGGAGTGGACGTCTCCACGTTTTAAAAGGTTCCATACTTGGCAGCATTTAGCCACCGTTTATCTGCCGCGCGGTGGCCTGGGCGACGGGGGCAGCGGTGGCCCGCGCGGCTTTGTCTGGGCTATAATCTGCGCCCTTTTTTGATCACCGCCAGGCGATTTCCCATGACCAACCAGGCCGCCGAAGTCGCGAAACGCCGCACTTTCGCCATTATTTCCCACCCGGATGCGGGTAAGACCACCATCACCGAAAAGCTCTTGCTGATGGGCAAGGCGATTGCAGTGGCGGGTACGGTCAAATCGCGTAAGTCCGATCGCCATGCCACTTCCGACTGGATGGAGATGGAGAAGCAGCGCGGTATTTCCATTACCACGTCGGTCATGCAGTTCCCCTATCGCGAACACATGATCAACCTGCTGGACACCCCGGGCCACGAAGACTTCTCGGAAGATACCTATCGCACTCTGACTGCCGTGGACTCGGCGCTGATGGTGCTCGATGGCGGTAAGGGCGTTGAGCCCCGGACCATTGCCCTGATGGACGTCTGCCGCCTGCGGGATACGCCCATCGTCAGCTTCATCAACAAACTCGACCGCGATATTCGCGACCCGATCGAGCTGCTGGACGAAATCGAAGCGGTGCTGAAGATCAAGGCCGCGCCTATCACCTGGCCGATCGGTTGCTACCGCGACTTCAAGGGTGTGTACCACCTGGCGGGCGACTACATCATCGTCTACACCCCGGGCCACGGCCACGAACGTACCGAAACCAAGATCATCGAGAAACTCGACTCCGACGAAGCCCGCGCCCACCTGGGTGACGAGTACGAGCGTTTCATCGAGCAGTTGGAACTGGTGCAGGGTGCCTGCCACGAGTTCAACCAGCAGGAGTTCCTCGACGGTCAGTTGACCCCGGTGTTCTTCGGTACCGCCCTGGGCAACTTCGGTGTCGATCACGTGCTCGATGCCGTGGTGGACTGGGCGCCACTGCCGCTGGCTCGTGTTGCCAACGAGCGCAGCGTCGCGCCCCAGGAAGAAAAATTCAGCGGTTTCGTGTTCAAGATCCAGGCGAACATGGACCCCAAGCACCGCGACCGTATCGCCTTCATGCGCATCTGCTCGGGCAAGTACGAGAAGGGCATGAAGATGCGTCACGTGCGCACCGGCAAGGACGTGCGCATCGGCGACGCCCTGACCTTTTTCTCCTCCGAGCGTGAACAGCTGGAAGAGGCCTACGCTGGCGACATCATCGGCCTGCACAACCACGGCACCATCCAGATCGGCGACACCTTCACCGAAGGCGAGGCCCTGGGCTTCACCGGTATCCCGCACTTCGCCCCGGAACTCTTCCGCCGCGTGCGCCTGAAGGACCCGCTCAAGTCC
This sequence comes from Pseudomonas sp. 50_B, assembly GCF_017491625.1. Taxonomy (NCBI): domain Bacteria; kingdom Pseudomonadati; phylum Pseudomonadota; class Gammaproteobacteria; order Pseudomonadales; family Pseudomonadaceae; genus Pseudomonas; species Pseudomonas sp. 50_B. The sequence continues at coordinate 189,247 of NZ_JAFGYX010000008.1, read as the reverse complement.
AAGCAACTGCGCCAGGGCCTGCAACAGCTGGCCGAAGAAGGCGCGACCCAGGTGTTCTTCCCGGAGCGCAGCAACGACATCATCCTCGGCGCCGTCGGTGTGCTGCAGTTCGATGTGGTGGCCAGCCGCCTGAAGGAGGAATACAAGGTGGAGTGTTCCTATGAGCCGATCACCGTGTGGTCCGCCCGTTGGATCGACTGCAGCGACAAGAAGAAGCTGGAAGAGTTTTCCAACAAGGCGGTGGAAAACCTGGCTTTGGACGGCGGTGGTCACCTGACTTACCTGGCACCGACCCGGGTCAACCTGGCGCTGATGGAAGAGCGCTGGCCGGACGTGAAATTCCGCGCCACCCGCGAACACCACTAAGTTCGCCTGTAACACCCCAAGCCCCGCTGTGCAGACAGCGGGGCTTTTTATTGCGCGCAGGATAGGCCCGCCGCCCCGTAGGAGCTGGCTTGCCAGCGAAGGCGGCGGTGCATGGCTTGCGGGCCTCTTCGCCGGCAAGCCGGCTCCTACGGGTTGTGGTGTATTTCAGGGAGCGCCGTTAGTCGGAAGGGCCCGGCAGGTTTGGCTGTCGATAGCCTGCTATCTGGAAAAGCCGGGATATCGGGACTAGGTTTCAGACAGTGCTGTGACCTTCGCAAGGTTGGGCGCAGCCTTTGATGATTCACCTGTGAAGGATGGAATCGGCTATGAATATTTTTCAACGCACGCTGTTGCTGATCAAAGTGCTGGTGATGCTGTCGCTCGGAACCTCGGCGGCCTGGGCTCACAATCTGCTGGAGGTCAAGGAGCCGGGCTTTTCGTCGACCATAGGCGAACCGGAACAGATGCTCGCCAAGTCCGAGTCGGAGCCGGGCGATGACGATCAGACTACCGACGACGAGGGTGACAGCCAGAGCTAAAAGAAAACCCCTGGCCACGGACTGATGCGCAATCCATTGCCAGGGGCGAGTGGAACACTGTACAGGCGCTCCCAGAGTGTTTCGGGAGCGCCTTTTTCATGTCCGCTTAAACCACAAACTGCTCGGCGTAGTGGCAAGCCACCTGGCGGCTGTCGAGCTGACGCAGGGCCGGCTCTTGCGTGCTGCAACGCTCGGTGGCGTAGGGGCAGCGCTTGTGGAAGGCACAGCCGGGTGGCGGGTTCAGCGGGTTGGGCAGTTCACCGACGATCTTGATCTTCGGCTTGTCCGGGTCCGGATGAATGGTCGGGGTCGCCGACAGCAGCGCCTGGGTGTAGGGGTGCAGCGGGCGGGTGTAGATGTCCTCCTTGGGACCCATTTCTACCGGCCGGCCGAGGTACATCACCAGCACCTGGTCGGCGACGTGACGCACCACTGCCAGGTTGTGGGAGATGAACACGTAGGCGGTGTTGAATTCCTGCTGCAGGTCCATGAACAGGTTCAGCACCTGGGCCTGGATCGACACGTCCAGGGCCGAGGTTGGCTCATCCGCCACCAGCACCTTGGGTTGCAGCATCATCGCCCGGGCCAGGGCAATGCGCTGGCGCTGGCCGCCGGAGAACATGTGCGGGTAGCGCTGGTAATGCTCGGGGCGCAGGCCCACCTGCTTCATCATCGCCTGGACTTTTTCCCGGCGTTCGGCGGCGGACAGCTTGGTGTTGATCAAGAGCGGCTCGGCCAGTTGATCGCCAATCTTCTGCCGTGGGTTGAGCGAGGCATAAGGGCTCTGGAACACCATCTGCACGTCTTTGCGCAGTTGCTTGCGCTGCGCCTTGTCGGCGCCGGCCACTTCCTGGCCGGCGATTTTCAGCGAGCCGGAAGAGGGTTCCTCGATCAGGGTCAGGGCCCGGGCCAGGGTGGACTTGCCACACCCGGACTCGCCGACCACGGCCAGGGTCTTGCCGGCTTCCAGTTCAAAGGACACGCCGTTGAGGGCGCGCACGGTGGCGTGGCCCTTGAACAGGCCTCGGGACACTTCGTAGTGACGGGTCAGGTCGCGGGCGGTAAGAACGACGGCCATTACGCCACCTCCTGATTGAGCGGGTAGAAGCAGCGCACCAGGCTGGCGGCTTTCGGGTCGAGGCTGGGGCGTTGCTGACGGCAGTTGTCCTGAGCGTAGGGGCAGCGCGGCGACAGCAGGCAGCCTTGTGGGCGGTCATAACGCCCGGGGACGATACCCGGCAGAGTCGAGAGGCGGGTGGCGCCCAGGCTGTGCTCGGGAATTGCCGCCAGCAGCGCTTCGCTGTAAGGGTGCGCGGGGATGTCGAACAGCTGCGGTACCTGGCCGACTTCCACGGCTTGCCCGGCGTACATCACGCAGACGCGCTGGGCGGTTTCGGCCACCACGGCCAGGTCGTGGGTGATCAGCACCAGGCCCATGTTCTGCTCTTTCTGCAGGTTGAGCAGCAGGTCCATGATCTGCGCCTGGATGGTCACGTCCAGAGCGGTGGTGGGTTCGTCGGCGATCAGCAGCTTGGGTTCGCCGGCAATCGCCATGGCGATCGCCACCCGCTGGCTCATGCCACCGGAGAGCTGGTGCGGGTAGGCGTCCATGCGGCTGGCAGCGCCGGGAATCTCGACCTTTTCCAGCAGCTCGATGGCGCGCTTGCGCGCGGCCTTGGCGGACATCTTCAGGTGCAGGCGCAGCACTTCCTCGATCTGGAAGCCCACGGTGTAGCTGGGGTTGAGCGCGGTCATCGGGTCCTGGAAGACCATGGCCAGGTCCTTGCCGACGATCTGCCGGCGCTGGCGGGCGCTGAGCTTGAGCATGTCGCGGCCGTCGAAGCTCAAGGCATCGGCGGTGACGATACCGGGGTGCTCGATCAGCCCCATCAGCGCCATCATGGTCACCGATTTGCCGGAGCCGGACTCGCCGACGATGGCCAGCACTTCGCCCTTGTCGACCTTGAGGTCGAGGCCGTCCACCACCGGCACCGCCGTGGCATCGCCGAAGCGTACGTTGAGATTCTTGATTTCTAGCAATGACATGGGAATCTCCTCAGGCGGCGTTCTTGAGTTTCGGGTCCAGCGCATCGCGCAGGCCGTCGCCCATCAGGTTGATTGCCAGCACGCTGAGCAAAATGGTCAGACCCGGCAGGCTCACGACCCACCAGGCGCGTTCGATGTAGTCCCGGGCCGAGGCCAGCATGGTGCCCCACTCTGGAGTCGGCGGTTGCACGCCCAGGCCGAGGAAGCCCAGGGCGGCGGCGTCGAGGATCGCTGAGGAGAAGCTCAAGGTGGCCTGGACGATCAGTGGCGCCATGCAATTGGGCAGCACGGTGATGAACATCAGGCGCGGCAGGCCGGCACCGGCCAGGCGCGCGGCGGTCACGTAGTCGCGGTTCAGTTCGCCCATCACCGCGGCACGGGTCAGGCGCACATAGGACGGCAGGGACACCACGGCAATGGCGATCACGGTGTTGATCAGGCCTGGGCCGAGGATGGCGACGATGGCCACGGCCAGCAGCAGCGAAGGCAGGGCCAGCATGATGTCCATCAGGCGCATGATGGTCGGGCCCAGCAAGCGCGGGAAGAAACCGGCGAACAGCCCCAGGAGGATGCCCGGGATCAGCGACATCACCACCGACGACAAACCGATCAGCAACGACAGGCGCGAACCCTGGATCAGGCGCGACAGCAAGTCGCGGCCCAGTTCGTCGGTGCCCAGCAGGAACTGCATCTGCCCGCCTTCGAGCCAGGCCGGCGGCGTCAGCAGGAAGTCGCGGTACTGCTCGCTGGGGTTATGCGGCGCCACCCAAGGGGCGAACAGTGCGCAGAACACGATCAGCAGCATGAACAGCAGGCCGGCCACCGCCCCCTTGTTGCGGGAAAAGTGCTGCCAGAATTCTTTGTAGACCGACGGATAGAGCAGGCTTTGATCGACTGCTACTGAGGAAGTTGGAGTGCTCATTAGTCTTGATCTCAGCGCTGGTGACGGATGCGTGGGTTGGCAAAGCCGTAGAGGATGTCCACCACGAAGTTGACCATGATCACCAGGCAGGCGATCAGCAGGATGCCGTTCTGCACCACGGGATAGTCCCGGGCGCCGATGGCTTCGATCAGCCACTTGCCGATTCCCGGCCAGGAGAAGATGGTTTCGGTCAGCACGGCGCCGGCCAGCAGGGTGCCGACTTGCAGGCCGACCACGGTCAGTACCGGAATCAGTGCGTTGCGCAGGCCGTGGACGAATACCACCCGGGCCGGCGACAGGCCCTTGGCCTTGGCGGTGCGGATGTAGTCTTCACGCAGTACTTCGAGCATCGAGGAGCGAGTCATCCGCGCGATCACCGCCAGGGGAATGGTGCCCAGCACGATGGCCGGCAGGATCAGGTGATGCAGGGCGTCGAAGAAGGCGTCGGTGTCTTTGGCCAGCAGGGTGTCGATGAGCATGAAGCCGGTTTTCGGCTCGATGTCGTAGAGCAGGTCGATGCGTCCGGACACCGGGGTCCAGCCCAGGCTCACCGAGAAGAACATGATCAGGATCAGGCCCCACCAGAAGATCGGCATCGAGTAACCCGCCAGCGAGATGCCCATGACCCCATGGTCGAACAGGGAGCCTCGCTTGAGGGCGGCGATTACCCCGGCCAGCAGCCCGAGGATGCCGGCGAACAGCAGGGCGGCCATGGACAGTTCCAGGGTCGCGGGGAACAGCGAAGTGAATTCGCTCCACACACTGGTGCGGGTGCGCAGGGATTCGCCCAGGTCACCGTGGGCGAGCTTGCCGATGTAGTCCAGGTATTGGGCATACAGCGGTTTGTTCAATCCAAGGCGTTCCATTGCCTGGGCATGCATCTCGGGGTCGACCCGACGTTCGCCCATCATGACTTCCACGGGGTCGCCGGGAATCATGCGTATCAAGGCGAAGGTCAGCAAGGTGATGCCGAAGAATGTGGGGATCAACAACCCCACACGGCGGGCAATAAAACTAAACATCTTCTGAAGTACCTCAATCAGCCGGTTAGGCGTTCCCGCCGCCCTTGGGGTCAAGGGCGGCGGGCGTTTCTTATCACTTCACTTGGGTGGTCGCGAAGTTGTTGGTGGTCAGGGGGCTCTGGTGGTAACCCTCGACGTTCTTGCGCATGGCGGTGAACATTTTCGGATAGGCCATGGGAATCCACGGTTGATCCTGTTGGAAAATCAGCAACGCCTTTTCGTAGAGCTCTGCGCGTTTGGCAGGTTCAGCGTCGGAACGGGCCTGGTCGATCAGGTCCTGGAACTCCTTGTTGCACCAGCGGGCGTAGTTTTCGCCGTTCTTGGCGGCGTCACAACTCAGGTTCGGGGTCAGGAAGTTGTCCGGATCGCCGTTGTCACCTGCCCAGCCGGCCGACACCATATCGTGTTCGCCGTTTTTCGCACGCTTGAGCATCTCGCCCCACTCCATGACGCGGATCTCGAGCTTGAGGCCGATCTTGGCCAGGTCAGCCTGCATCATCTGGGCCCCCAGCAAAGGGTTGGGGTTGGTTGGGCCACCGCCATTGCGGGTGAACAGGGTGATGACCGTGCCCTCCGGCACGCCGGCTTCCTTGAGCAGGGCACGGGCCTTGTCCAGGTCCCGGGCCGGGTTCTGCAAGCTGGTATTGAAGCCCAGCAAGGTCGGAGGATAAGGGCCGGTACCCACCAGGGCGTTGCCTTTGCCGTAGAGGCTGTTGACGTAGGCTTCTTTGTCGAAGGCGATGTCGATGGCTTTGCGTACCCGCACGTCGCTCATGTATTTGCGCGTGGTGTTCATGGCGATGTAGCCGGTGGTCATGGCGGCCAGCTCGTCGACCTTGAGGTTGGCGTCGGCCTTGATGCTGGGGATGTCATCGGGCTTGGGGTACAGGGCGATCTGGCATTCGTTGGCCTTGAGCTTCTGCAGGCGCACGTTGTTGTCGATGGTGATCGCCAGCACCAGCGGGTCCGCCGGTGGCTTGCCGCGGAAGTAGTCCGGGTTGGCCTTGAAACGGACCTGAGCGTCCTTGGCGTAACGCGTGAAAATGAACGGGCCGGTGCCGATGGGCTTGCTGTTGAGGTCGCCGGTCTTGCCTTCCTTGAGCAGCTTGTCGGCGTATTCCGCCGGGAAAATGGAAGAGAAGGCCATGGCGATGTCGGCCAGGAACGGTGCCTCGCGGCGGGTCAGGGTGAAGACCACGGTGTGATCGTCGATCTTCTCGACGCTTTTGAGCAGTTCCTTGAACCCCATGCTCTCGAAGTAGGGGAAGCCGACGCTGGACTTGTCATGCCAGGGATGCTTCGGGTCCAGTTGACGCTGGAAGCTCCAGAGCACGTCGTCGGCGTTCATGTCGCGGGTTGGGGTGAAGTAGTCGGTGGTGTGGAACTTGACGCCTTTGCGCAGGTGGAAAGTGTATTGCAGGCCGTCCGGGCTGATCTCCCAGGACTCCGCCAGGGCGGGCTGGATGTCCGTGGTGCCGGGCTTGAAGTCCACCAGGCGGTTGAAGATGGTTTCCGCCACCGCATCGGCAGTGACTGCAGTCGTGTACTGGACCATATCGAAGCCTTCCGGGCTGGCTTCGGTACAGACCACCAAGGGTTTGGCTGCGACGCCCATGGCGACGCTCAGCAGTGCGGCGCCCATGGCCGCTCTCAGGGGAAGCATTTTCATCAAGAACCCTCTGCAATCAATTGAACCAGATTAGCTTGAATGGCGGATTCGTCATGAGTCCGCCATTCAACTGGTGGGTTAGAGAATATTGAACGGGATGGTGGTGACCAGACGGAACTCGTTGATGTTGCCGTCGGCCTGGTTCTCGCTCGCGCGGTGAGTGGTGTAGGTGGCGCGGATCGCCGTGGCTTTCAGCGGGCCGCTCTGCACGGCGTAGGAAGCACCGATGCCGTATTCGTAGTGGTGTTCGCCGTCCATGGTGCGTACGCCATAGAGCTTGCCTTCCGAGTTGATACCGCCGTAGGCACTGCCGTTGTAGTGGGTGCCGTCGATGCCCCAGCCACGGGCCTGGTAGATGTTGAACTTCAGGCCGGGCACGCCGTATTCGGCCATGTTCAGACCGTAGGCGATCTGGAAGGATTTCTCGTTCGGGCCGTTGAAGTCCGAGAGCAGGGAGTTGGCCAGGTAGATGCCGTTGGTTTCGTGCAGGTAGTCGAAGTATTCGTTGCCGCTGACTTCCTGGTACGAGAAGGTCAGGCTATGGGCCTGGTGGGTCAGGCCGAGAGACAGGGAGTAGGTATCGTTGTCGATATTGCCCATCTCTTTCTTGCCGGTGTCGACGGTCTTGTAGTAGTTCAGGCCGGTGGTCAGGCTCAGCACCGAGCTGTCGCCCAGTTCGTGGGTGGCGCCGAAGTAGTACTGGTTCCAGAAGTCTTCCACCTTGGAGGCGTAGAGGCTGGTCTTCAGGCTTTTCAGCGGCTGGTAGTTGAGACCGACGATGCTCACGCGGTCGGTCTCGGCGGTGTTGCTGGTGTACTCGGAGCGGAATTTCGACAGGCTCTGTTCGGTCCGTGGCGATACCCGGTCGAAGGTGCCGGCATCGAACGACAGGTTGTTGAACTCTTCGCTGTGGATGCTCACCCCTTCAAAGCTCGAAGGCAGCGCACGGTTGCCGATGACGTCGACGATCGGCGTGCTGAAGTTCTGCCGGCCGGCGGTCAGGGTGGTGTTGGACACGCGGAACTTGACGTTGGCCAGGCCCAGCTTGCTCCACTGGCCCACGGCATCGCCGTCGGAATGGGTCAGGGTGCGGTTGTTCTTGCCGGCGATGTGCTTGCGGTCACGATCCAGGGCAATGGCGTTGTAGGCCGCGACTTCGGTGCTGACGCCCACGGTGCCTTCGGTGAAGCCGGAGCTGTAGTTGAGGATGGTGCCCTGGACCCAGTTGATGCGGCGTGGGGTCGAGGTATCTACACCATTGTGTTGGTACGAAAAACGGTCATTGCGCCGTTTCAGCTCGTTGGCGTACCAGTTGCGGGTGGTACCCGACAGGCTTTGCCCTTCGATGAAGCCTTTGGCCTCCGCCTGGGCATTGGTGCTGTTCTGTACAGTCGGGACGAAGTCCTGGCTGACGTTCTCCGCATAGGCCGTGGCGGTGATGCTACTGATAGCCAAGGCTAACAATGCGCTGCTGCTCAGTTTCATGGGTGAAGCTCCTTTGTTTTCTTTTTTAGATGCCGGTTTTTTTGGGCCGGCTGGTTTTTGGAACTCATTCATGGCATCGCAAACGTTTGCACGCGGCTCAATCGCCGAATTCAGGCAAAGCGCCTGCGTGAGGGCGAGAGTCGCCCTCAGGGTTCTGGCTCATCGGTTATGGGGTCAGGCTGACACCTGAGAAGGAGTTGCGGCCGAAGGGACTGACCTTGAAACCCTCGACTTTCGCACTCAACGGCTGGTTGATCGTCGAGTGGGCAACAGGCGTGATCGGCACTTGCTGCTTGAGCAACTGCTGGGCCTGCTTATAGAGCTCGGTGCGCTGTTCACGGTCGGTGACGACCTTGGCTTGCTTGATCAACTGGTCGTATTGCGGGTCGCACCACATGGAGTAGTTGTTGCCGCCGATGGCGTCACAGCTGTACAGGGTGCCGAGCCAGTTGTCCGGGTCACCGTTGTCTCCGGTCCAACCGATCAGGCTGATGTCGTGTTCGCCGTTTTTGGTGCGCTTGATGTATTCGCCCCATTCGTAGCTGACGATCTTCACCTTGAGGCCGATCTTCGCCCAGTCGGACTGGAGCATTTCGGCCATCAGCTTGGCGTTGGGGTTGTAGGGGCGTTGCACGGGCATGGCCCAGAGGGTGATTTCCGTGCCTTCCTTGACCCCGGCAGCCTTGAGCAACTCGCGGGCCTTTTCCGGGTTGTAGGCAGCGTCCTTGATCGTCTCGTCGTAGGACCACTGGGTGGGCGGCATGGCGTTCACCGCCAACTGGCCGGCGCCCTGGTACACGGCATTGAGGATGCTCTGCTTGTTCACCGCCATGTCCAGTGCCTGGCGCACTTCGAGGCGGTCGAAGGGTTTGTGTTGCACGTTGTAGGCGATGTAGCCGAGGTTGAAGCCGGGCTTCTCGATGACTTGCAGTTTCGGGTCGTTTTTCAGGGCATCGATGTCGGCGGGACGCGGGTGCAGGGTCACCTGGCATTCGCCGGCGCGCAGCTTCTGCACGCGTACCGAGGCATCGGTGTTGATGGCGAAGATCAGCCTGTCGAGCTTGACCCGGCTCGGGTCCCAGTAATGCGGGTTGGCGGCGTAGCGAATCTGCGAGTCTTTCTGGTAGCGCTGGAACACGAACGGTCCGGTGCCGATGGGTTGCTGGTTGATCTGGCTGGGCGTGCCGGCCTTGAGCAGTTGCTCGGCGTATTCGGCGGAGAGGATCGCGGCAAAGCTCATGGCCAGGTTCTGGATGAACGCCGCGTCCACGGTGTTGAGGGTCATGACCACGGTCATGGGGTCGGTTTTTTCGACCTTGGCGATGTTCTTGTTCAGGCTCATGCCGTTGAAGTAGGGAAACTCCGTCGGATAAGCCTTACGGAACGGATGTTCGGCGTCGAGCATGCGATTGAAGGTGAACAGCACGTCGTCGGCGTTGAGGTCACGGCTGGGCTTGAAGTAGGGAGTGCTGTGGAATTTCACCCCTTCACGCAGGTGAAAGCTGTACTTGAGGCCGTCCTCGGAAATATCCCAGCTCTTGGCCAGGGCCGGCAGTACGTTGGTTGCGCCTTTTTCGAACTCCACGAGGCGGTTGTACAACGGCTCGGCGGCATCGTTGTCGGTGGCGGTGGTGTACTGCGCGGTGTCAAAGCCTGCGGGGCTGCCTTCGGAACAGAACACCAGGCTGCGGTCGGCAGCGCTGCAGATCGAACTGGTGGCCAGCAGGGCCGAGAAAATCAACGAATGACGCATGACGGTCCATCTCCATTTTTTGTTGTGATGATCAATGGACCCTGGCTCCTTCCTGGAGCCTGTACAGGCCATTGATGCCCAACCATGGCTGCAGCAAATGCCCACCGATAGACGCAGTTTTGCCATGCCTCGACGTTAGGAGCCGAAGGCTGGGTCGTATATGCGCTGTACCTGAAAGGCTTGTAGGAATCGGCTCTAAATTCGAAAGATCACGTCCAAAAGGACGCAATCTCGACCCCAGGGCCGGACGCTTTCAGGGGGGGCGGTCAAACAACGGCGACGCCAGGGACGTCGCCGTTGCAGAACCTTATTTGCCGATGCCTACGCCGTAGAAGGAGTTCAAGCCAAAGGGGCTGATCTTGAAATCCTGCACGTTGGCGCGCATGGGTTGGAACACCGTCGAGTGAGCGATAGGTGTCATCGGAACGGCATCTTTGAGAATGTGTTGCGCCTGCTTGTACAGCTCGGTGCGTTTGGCCACATCCGACGTGGCCTTGGCTTGCTTGATCAGGGCGTCATAAGGCTTGTCGCACCATTTCGAGAAGTTGTTGCCGTTCATTGCATCGCAGCCGAACAGGGTGCCGAGCCAGTTGTCGGGGTCACCATTGTCGCCGCTCCAGCCGATGATCATCGCCTGGTTCTCGCCGCCTTTGGAGCGCTTGATGTACTCGCCCCACTCGTAGCTGACGATGTTGACCTTGAGACCGATCTTGGCCCAGTCGGACTGCAGCATCTCGGCCATCAGTTTGGCGTTCGGGTTGTACGGACGCTGTACCGGCATGGCCCAGAGGGTGATCTGGGTGCCTTCCTTGATGCCCGCTTCCTTGAGCAACTGCTTGGCTTTCTCGGGATCGTACTGGGCGTCCTTGATGCTGGTGTCGTAGGACCATTGGGTCGGCGGCATGGCGTTGACCGCCAGTTGGCCGGCGCCCTGGTAGACCGAGTCGATGATCTGCGGCTTGTTGACGGCCATGTCCAGTGCCTGGCGAACCTTGAGGTCAGCCAGCGGGTTGGCGTCGGTGCGGCCCTTGAGCACCGGCATCACGTTGTAGGCGATGTAGCCCAGGTTGAAGCCTGCCTGTTCAGGCATCTTCAGGGTCTTGTCTTCCTTGAGCGCCTTGAGGTCGGCCGGGCGCGGGAAGAGGGTGATCTGGCATTCGTTTTTCTTCAGCTTCTGGATGCGCACCGATGGGTCGGTGGTGATGGCGAAGATCAGGTTGTCGATCTTCACGTCTTCAGGTTTCCAGTAGTCCTTGTTGCCGGTGTAGCGGATGTTGGAGTCTTTCTGGTAGCTCTTGAAAACGAAGGGACCTGTGCCGATCGGCTTCTGGTTGATATCGCTGGTCTTGCCTTCCTTGAGCAGCTTGTCGGCGTACTCGGCGGACTGGATGGAGGCAAAGCTCATGGCCAGGTTCTGGATGAATGCGGCATCAACGGTTTTCAGGGTGAACTTGACGGTCTTGTCGTCGACTTTCTCGACCTTGGTGATGTTGGTGTCCATCCCCATGTCGGTGAAATACGGGAATTCGGTCGGGTATGCCTTACGGAACGGCATGTCCTTGTCGATCATGCGGTTGAAGGTGAACAGCACGTCGTCGGCGTTGAAGGTCCGGGTCGGGGTGAAGTACGGCGTGGTGTGGAACTTGACCCCTTCGCGCAGGTGGAAGGTGTAGGTCAGACCGTCGTCCGAGATGTCCCAACTGGTGGCCAGGCCCGGAATGACTGCGGTGCCGCCACGTTCGAACTGGCTGAGGCGGTTGTAGAGGGTTTCGGCTGAGGCGTCGAAGTCGGTTCCGGTGGTGTACTGGCCAGGGTCGAAACCGGCCGGGCTCCCTTCAGAGCAGAACACCAGGTTAGTCGCCGCGTGGGCGAAGGGGGTGCTGGCCAGCAAGCCGGCACTGACTAAAAACGGAAGGACTGCTTTTTTGAACATGGTGGCCTCATGATTTGTTGTCATTTTTGGTGTAGAGGGCGACCTTGTGAGTCGACCCGCCGATACTTATGCAGCCCTCATACCCATTGCAAGATGCAGGGCCGACACAAGTCTCAAAGAGTGGAACGAACGTACACGAATGACGCATTTGTATAAATATTGACGCATTTGACCGTTTGCGCAGGTCTTTTCTGGTGCATGCGTTGCTTTTCTATTGGGCAAACAGGGCTGTTCGCGCCCTCGCTTGGTGCATCAATGGAATGGGCGCCGACTGGCTTGTGCTTGAGCCGCCAGACCTTTTCAGGCAGGCGCAAATCTTCGACGCATCCGGTTGACCGGATGGCGTAGAACGACGGGGTAGGGGAGGCCGTTGGAGACGGTTGCCCGGGACCTTGCAGGCGATGGCGAATGGACAGCGCATCGTCGGCGGTGTTGAAGTCGCGGCTCGCAGTGAAGTTGTCACTGTGGAGGTTGCTGGTGGCGCGTGACAGTGGCGTATCGAGGATCAGCCCCGCTGTCTGCCAAACCCGGAGCGGAAAGGTCTTACGCATGCAAACCTCATTTTTTCTTTTTCTAGGGCATATCTGAGGATTGGCCTTGTGGGCCGCGGTAACTCGCCTTTCTATGGGGCGTGGATGCAGCCCCATGGACCCTGTGCGGCGATGGCGATCACTTGTTGTGTTGTTGTTTGTCGATTCGCCGATGCCGAAATTAAGTCATGCTGAAATCGTGGTCAACGAAAATTAAGCCTGACTAACATTTCTCTTGCGCACAGGTACCTCTGTAAGGTTCGGCAGGCGACTGCGGGTGGGGCTTACGCTGCCGAATGGTCGTCGAACAGGCCCATGGTCGTGACCGTCAGGACTTCCGCCGGGCCGTTACCGACATTGGCCAGGCAGTGGGTCTTGGTCGAGTCGAAGTGCACCGAGTCGCCGGCGCCAAGTGGGTATTGCTGATCTTCGATGGTGTAGACGATCTGTCCCGAAAGAACGTAGGAAAACTCAGAGCCATCGTGGGAGATCAGTTCCGACTGATAGCCCACCGGGATGTTCATTTTCACCGCGTTGATCAGGTTGCCGGGAAAGGAGCTGGACAGCCGTTCGTAGGCCAGTGGCTGACCTTCGATGGTGTAGCGCACGCGCTTGCCGTCGTGGGAGTCGGGTTGCGCCTGGGTCGGCTGGTCGAACAGAGCGTTCAGCGGAACGTTCAGCGACTTGGCAATGTTGACCAGAGACGAGATCGATACACCGGTGAGATTGCGTTCCGCTTGGGAGAGGAAACTGGCGGTCAGGCCGGATTCACTGGCAATTTGGCGCAGGGTTTTCTTGGCGGCGCGGCGATAGCGGCGCAGGCGTTCGCCGATGCGATCTGCGGTCATTAGAGAGACTCTTATAGGAAAGAAGCAGTATACCCGGCAGACACCCATGACGCCTGGCAGGCGCAATACCGAGGTGCGTAACTTTAGCATCACCCTGGTGGCCGAACGCACCTTCCCTGAGCTGAGTTCATCGAGTGCCGGTTGAAATGCCTGGTCACGAAAAACGGCGGTGACCTCGGTTTGCGCTGGAGGTTACCGCCGTTGGGGGACTCTGGGAGAGGTTTACGGCATCAGCACTTCGATGGCGCCGTCGGCGGTCATGCTGACCTGGCTGGTGCCAGCCTCGACTTCCGGAGTCACGGGCGCCGAATCCATGCTGGCGGCCTTCATCATCATTGGCGCACGCAGGTAGGGCTGTGGATAACCGTTGCTGTTGAGGTTCAGGTTGACGATTTTGTAGCCCTTGCCACCCAGGGCTTCGGTGGCCAGTTGAGCACGGGCCTTGAACGCCTTGACCGCGTCCTTGAGCAGGGCATCTTCGCTGGCCTTGCGGGTCGGGTCGGCGATGGCGAAGTCCATGCCCGCCATTTTCAGGTCGCCCAGCAGTTCGCCGGTGAGCTTGGACAAGGCGGCGAAGTCGGAGCTTTCCAGGCGCAGTTCGGCGCGCTCACGCCAGCCGGTGATCTTCTGGCCTTTGTCGTCGTAGATCGGGTAGCTGTTGCGGCTGCCCTGGCGCAGCGTCACATCCTTGACCTGGCGGGCCTGACCCAGGGCCTTGTTCATGGTGCTGGTGATTTCTGCAGCAAGTTTGGCCGGGTCGCTGTTCTGCGACTCGCTGTAGAGGGTCACGATCATCAGGTCCCGTGCCACTTCCTGGCTGACTTCGGCACGCAGGGAAATCTGGTTGTAGTGCAGTTCATCGGCGGCCAGGGCGGGCAGACTGGTGAGGGTGCCGGCGCTGAGGGCCAGAAGGGCGAGGCTGCGACTGAAATGCTGCATGGAAACTCCTTGAGTGCGGTCCGCAGGATCAGCTCAGAGCCTGCGTGAAACATTCAGACAGTGTGGGGCTGCGGCAAGTTTCAAGCCGCAAGCTGCATGTTGAGAGCCAATACGCTTGTAGCTCAAAGCGTGCAGCTTGCCACTGTTTTTCTGTGACGCTTTGCCGCAGTTTTGCCTGTGGCGGGGGCTGCTTGGTTATACTCCCGCCGATTGCCCTGGAGCGCTCATCAGGAGAGCTCATGCTCGCCCCCGTAAAATTATTGTCTGCCACTCGTCAGAACCTCTGGCGCCTGACCTTTATTCGTACCCTGGTTCTGGCTGCTCAGGCCGGTTCGGTGGGGCTCGCCTATTGGTTGGAACTGTTGCCACTGCCCTGGTTGCAACTGGGCGTCACCTTGATGTTTTCCATGGTGCTCTGTGCCTTCACCGCCATCCGCTTGCGAACCTCGTGGCCGGTGACGGAGCTGGAATATGCCCTGCAACTGGCTTGTGACCTGTTTATCCACAGTGTGCTGCTGTATTTCTCCGGCGGCTCTACCAACCCCTTCGTCTCCTATTACCTGGTGCCCCTGACGATCGCCGCCGTGACCTTGCCCTGGCGCTATTCGGTGGTGCTGTCGGGTATTGCCCTGACCCTCTACACCTTGTTGCTGGCGCGGTTCTATCCCTTGCAGACTTTCCCCATCGCCCGGGAAAACCTGCAGGTCTATGGCATGTGGCTGAGTTTTGCCCTGGCGGCGGCGGTGATCACCTTCTTCGCTGCACGCATGGCCGAAGAACTGCGCCGTCAGGAAGAGTTGCGGGCGATCCGCCGTGAAGAAGGCCTGCGCGATCAGCAATTGCTGGCCGTGGCGACCCAGGCCGCCGGTGCCGCCCATGAGTTGGGCACGCCGCTGGCGACCATGAGCGTATTGCTCAAGGAGATGCGCCAGGACCATCCCGACCCGCTGTTGCAGGATGACCTCAGCGTGCTCCAGGACCAGGTCAAGTTGTGCAAGGAAACCCTGCAGCAACTGGTGCGCGCCGCCGAGGCCAATCGCCGTATGGCGGTGGAGATGCAGGAAGTCACCCAGTGGCTGGACGAAGCCTTGAATCGCTGGCACCTGATGCGTCCCGAGGCCAGCTACCGCTTTCATCTGCTGGGAGAGGGACCAGTGCCGCGCTTGGCGCCGCCGCCGGACTTGACCCAGGCCTTGCTCAATCTGTTGAACAATGCAGCCGATGCCTGTGCCGAAGGTCTGGAAGTGCGCCTGGACTGGGATGCGGAAAACCTCACCATCAGTATTCGTGACCACGGCGCCGGAGTACCCTTGGCCATCGCCGAGCAGATCGGCAAACCGTTTTTTACCACCAAGGGCAAAGGCTTCGGCCTGGGCCTGTTTTTGAGCAAGGCCAGCGTGACCCGCGCCGGCGGCTCAGTGAAACTCTACAGTCATGAGGAAGGCGGAACGCTCACCGAGCTGCGCCTGCCCCGTGCCGCCCGAGGAGACGACCATGAGTGAAGAGATCCAAGTCGAAGGCGAAGAACTGCCGCATCTGTTGCTGGTGGATGATGACGCCACCTTTACCCGGGTAATGGCACGCGCCATGAGCCGCCGGGGCTTTCGCGTCAGTACCGCAGGTTCCGCGGAAGAGGGCCTGACCATCGCCCAGCAGGATCTGCCGGACTACGCCGCGCTGGACCTGAAGATGGATGGCGACTCCGGGCTGGTGCTGCTGCCCAAGCTGCTGGAGCTGGACCCGGAAATGCGCGTCCTGATCCTCACCGGCTATTCAAGCATCGCCACGGCGGTGGAAGCCATCAAACGCGGTGCCTGCAACTACCTGTGCAAACCCGCGGACGCCGATGATGTGCTGGCCGCGCTGCTCTCCGAACATGCGGACCTGGACACCCTGGTGCCGGAAAACCCGATGTCCGTGGACCGTCTGCAATGGGAGCACATCCAGCGTGTGCTGACCGAGCACGAAGGTAATATCTCCGCCACTGCCCGGGCCCTGGGCATGCATCGCCGTACCTTGCAGCGCAAACTGCAGAAGCGTCCCGTGCGTCGCTGAACCGCGACTGAATGAATGTCGCTGGACACCGTGAAAAAGCGAGCCGATCTACTAAGATCGGCTCAACGCTTGTCCTTCTCCCTATCGAGCCACAACGATGAATCAGAACGCTGAGTACTCCGCGGTCAACGATGCTGTGCGCGGTCAATTTTTTCGCCGGGTCTGGGCCATGATTACCCCTTACTGGCGTAGTGAAGAGAAGGGCAAGGCCTGGCTGCTGCTGATCGCGGTGATTGGCCTGTCGCTGTTCAGTGTCGCCATTTCGGTATGGATCAACAGTTGGTACAAGGACTTCTACAACGCCTTGCAGAAGAAGGACGAGGCGGCTTTCTGGAGCCTGATCCTGTATTTCTGCGGGATCGCCGCGGTGGCCATTCTCGGTGCGGTGTATCGCTTGTACCTGACCCAGATGCTGACCATCCGTTGGCGCGCCTGGCTGACCGAAAGACACTTTGCCCGTTGGCTGGGCAACAAGAACTACTACCAGCTGGAGCAGGGCGGCTACACCGATAACCCCGACCAGCGGATTTCCGAAGACCTCAACGGCTTCACCACCAACACCTTGTCCCTGGGCCTGGGTTTGATCCGCAACGTGGTCAGTCTGGTGTCCTTCTCCATCATCCTCTGGGGCGTATCCGGCAGTATCGAGGTCATGGGCTATACCATTCCCGGCTATATGTTCTGGTGCGCCCTGGTGTATGCGGCGGTCGGCAGTTGGCTGACCCACCTGATCGGGCGTCGCTTGATCGGCCTGAACAATCAACAGCAACGTTTTGAAGCCGACCTGCGTTTCTCCATGGTGCGAGTCCGGGAGAACGCCGAGAGCATTGCCCTTTACGACGGCGAGAAGAATGAGAACCAGCGTCTGAGCAGCCGTTTCAGCAAGGTCTGGCACAACTTCTGGGACATCATGAAGGTCTCCAAGCGCCTGACCTTCTTCACCGCCGGTTATGGCCAGATCGCGATCATCTTCCCGTTTATTGTCGCCGCGCCGCGTTACTTCGCCGGCAAGATCGAGCTGGGAGAGCTGATGCAGATCAACTCGGCGTTCGGCAATGTCCAGGAGAACTTCAGTTGGTTTATCAGCGCTTATTCGGACCTCGCCGCCTGGCGCGCTACCTGTGACCGTCTGTTGAGCTTCCGCCAGGCCATGAGTGAAAACGAGGAGCGTCCTCCGGCGATTGACGTGCAGCACCAGGGCGAACAATTGCAGGTGCGTGATCTGGGACTGGATCTGGCGGATGGCCGTCATTTGCTGGCCGGTGCCCAGATGACCGTGAATCCTGGCGAGCGACTGATGCTCAGTGGTCGCTCCGGCAGTGGCAAGAGCACCCTGTTGCGAGCCATGGGACGCTTGTGGCCGGCGGGGCACGGGAGCATCTTGCTGCCGAACCAGCGCTACCTGTTCCTGCCGCAGAAGCCCTACCTGCCCATTGGCAGCCTGCGGGAAGCCTTGAGTTATCCACAGTCGGGCGACAGCTACCCCCAGGAGCGTTATGCACAGGTCCTGGAAACTTGCCGTCTGCCCCATCTGGTGGCGCGTCTGGACGAGAGCAATCACTGGCAGCGCATGTTGTCGCCGGGGGAGCAGCAGCGGCTAGCGTTTGCCCGGGCGCTGCTCTATGCGCCGCAATGGCTGTACATGGATGAGGCGACTTCGGCCATGGATGAAGAAGATGAAGCCAATCTGTACCAGGCGTTGATCGATCAGTTGCCGGGGCTGAGCATTGTCAGCGTCGGCCATCGCAGCAGCCTCAAGCGCTTCCATCCCCGTCATGTACGCATTGAGCAGGGGCATTTGCTGGAACAGACGGTGACCGTATGACGCTGGCCAGGTAAGCCTTGCCGCTTGGCTTGAGTGCGAGGTTCGGGAGGACGTCTCGGTGAAATCAGGGGTTGGCGATCATTGAGGGCAATGACGCCGGCTGCGCCAGGGCCATGAACCGGCGCTGGCGCAGCGGAGCAGGAGGCCTGCTCGCGGGTGAGCCCGCTCCTACAGCGCGCGGTTAGGCTTTGTGCAGGATCGAACGGTCAACTCGTACGGCCAGTTGGCCGCTTCCCGGCTTGGCGTTGAAGGCCACGTTGCCGTGTTCATCCACGCAGGCGCGGGCAATCGGAGCGCCGTTGAGCAGCAGCTCCAGAGGTGCGTCCTTGAGGGATTGCCCGGAGGCCAGTTGCAGTTTCAGGTTGATAGCCATGGTGATTTCCTTATCAGGCGTTACGGTCGATGAAGCGGCTGGCGTTCTTGTCGATGGAGCCGATCAGCTCCGGCGAGCCACCGCGGAACTGACGGAACACATTGCGTCCGGTGGCGCTGCTGTTGCTGGTGCCGGCCGGGATGCTCAAGGTCGGCTGGAAGCTGTCGCTCAGTTCCATGTAGGCCGACCAGGGACCGATGTATGACTCGTTCAAGCCGTTGGTTTCGCTGAGGGCATAGCGCACCGCCTGGCCAGGGAGCCAGTTGGGCTCGCTGGGGGTGTGGCTTTGCCAGCCATCGGCCAGGATTGTCGGGACCGCGCTTGGGGTTTCCAGGTAGCCCGCCGGCTTGTTCGGGCTGTAGTTCTTCAGCAGCAGGTAGGTGCTCCAGCCCCACCAGTTGTCGATGGTCTTGCTGTCATTGAGATTGTTGACGTCGCTGCGGCGCAGCACTTTGTCACCGCTCATCACGAACAGTGGCGAGAAGTTGCCGCTCTTGGCGGCATTCAGGTCCGGCAAGGCCTTGAGGGTCGCGTAACTGGCGGGCGCCGGCAGGTTGCCGCTGAGGTAGCTGGTAAAGATCTCGTCTGCCGAACGCTGCACCGCCTGTTTCACCTGCTGGCGATTGCGATGATCGACGCTGTCGAAATAACGCTTGTCGCCGTAGGCGTGCCAGCGGTCGCCCTGGGCGTTACTGACATTGAGGCCGAACTTGCTGTCCTCGTCGTGCATGAAACGGGTAATCAGCGAGCCCAGGTCGCTGGGGGTGACCACCGCCGCCACCTGTTTGCGTGGCACTCGTACGTGGCCGGCAGAAAACAGGTCGGTGAGGAAGTGGTCGGCGAAGGCGTTCATCGCGTAGGCCAGTTCCAGTTGCTTGTCGTCGGCAGTCTTGCCCGCCAGTACCGCTTGTTGCAGGGCGGCCGTGTGCCCGGCGATATACGCCGTCAGGGCCCATTCGCCAAAGTGGTCGGCATTGTTGGCCGCCAGCTTCAGGTAGCGCCCCAGAGGGAACAGGGCGGAGACCACGCTGCCGCCGCCGGTGATCCGGTTCCACTCTTCAGACAGGGTATCGCCCAGGGCGTCATAGGCTTCGTGGGGCTGTTTGCCGTCGCGGATCGCCTGGTTGGCGGCAACGATTTCCTTCTGCATCACCGCGAGGATCTGTCGGGCTTCGTCTTTCGCCGCCGGCAGTACGGCCAGGGAGTTGAAGGCCGCGGTAAAGCGTTGCACTCGATCAGCCGGCGTTGCGCCTTCGCAGATCGGCTGCTCGGGAATACCGTAGAAATCGCCGCCGAGCGCAACCACCTGGCCGTAAGTCAGGGCCAGGCCGTTGGGCAGGTGCAGTTCGACCTGCCACGCGGGAATGGCCGGCGCATCCTTGACGAAGCGCAGCAGGGTGCTGTCGCCAATGGCGGTGTGTTCACCGCCCTCAAAACGCAATTGAGGCAGGCCCCTGGCGGACTTTTGCGGGGTGTGGGGCAAATCTTCCGGGCGGTGGTACTTGATGGTGTGGTGGCCGTCGGCGACCAGCACCAGGGTGTCGCCATCGCCGGAAATGGCGACGCCTTGTTCAGTGAACAAACGGTCCAGATCGGCAATGATCTTGCCGGCCTGTTGTGGCTGTTGCTGCATCTGTGCAGAGAGTCCTGACATTTCTAGCTCCTTGATATGTCATGATTATGCTTGGTTTAACTGTATGTATATACAGTTATCGTGAGCATAATTGAAAATGACACGCCGTCAAGAAGACGGTTACGTGAGGGCGGGTTGATTGGATTATCATTAGCGCCCTAACGACAGGCTCAAGGTCCCCCCGCGCATGCTGGCTATTTTTTTCGAAACCCTGGCGATCACTGCGCCGGTGTTTGCGATGCTGTTTCTGGGGCTGCTACTCAAGCGGGTGGGGTGGATCAACGACAACTTCATCCATACGGCGTCGGCCCTGGTGTTCAACGTCACCATGCCGGCCTTGCTGTTTCTCGGCATTGTCCATGCCGACCTGCATGCCTCACTGAAGCCTGGCGTGCTGATCTACTTTTCGCTGGCCACCCTGGTCTGTTTTGCCCTGGCCTGGGGCTGGGCCATCTGGCGTTGCCCGAAGGTGGATCGGGGGATCTATACCCAGGGGGCGTTTCGCGGCAATAACGCGATCATCGGCCTGGCCCTGGCAGCCAGCATGTATGGGGATTACGGGATTTCCCTGGGGGCGCTGCTCGCCGCGTTGGTGATTCTTTACTACAACACCCTGTCGACGGTGGTCCTGGCGGTCTACAGCCCGGCGATCAAGTCCGACCCTTGGAGCATCTGCAAAAGTGTGTTCAGCAATCCGTTGATTGTCAGCGTGCTGGTGGCTGCGCCGTTTGCCTACTGGCAGATCAGCCTTCCCGGCTGGCTGGAGACTTCGGGAAAATACCTGGCACAGATGAGTCTGCCTCTGGCGCTGATCTGCATCGGCGGCACATTGTCCATGGCGGCCTTGCGCAACAGTGGGCGGATGGCCGTGAGCTCCAGCCTGCTGAAGATGGTCAGCCTGCCGACGCTGGCAACCTTTGGCGCTTGGTTATGCGGTTTTCGCGGGGCGGAACTGGGGATTCTGTTTCTGTATTTCGGCAGTCCGACTGCTGCAGCGAGCTATGTCATGGCCCGGGCGGCCAATGGCAATCATGAGCTGGCGGCGGCCATTATCGTCATCACCACCGTGATGGCGGCAGTGACCACCAACATTGGGATCTTTGTGTTGCAGTGGGGTGGGTGGATCTGAAGCTGTTCGCCGGCAAGCCGGCTCTTACAAGGCAGCGCCAGGAGGCGGCTTGTCGACGAACAACGGGTTCACTGCGGCTGCTGATAAGCGTCAATCACTTCCTGGGCTGCGCGAAACGCATCGATGGCGGCCGGCACTCCGGCATACACCGCGCAATGCAGCAGCGCTTCACGTATCTCTTCCACGGTGCAGCCGTTGTTCAGGGCGCCACGCACGTGGCCCTTCAACTCCTGGGGACACTTCAGCGCGGTCAGCGTTGCCAGGGTGATCAGGCTACGGGTTTTCAATGGCAGGCCATCACGGTTCCACACGCCGCCCCAAGCGTGTTCGTTGACGAACTCCTGCAGTGGCTGGGTGAATTCGGTGGCGTTGCCCAGAGCTCGGTCGACGAAGGCGTCGCCCATCACTTGGCGACGCATTTGCAGTCCGCTTTTCTTGTTTTCGCTCATGGCGCTTCTCTCTTGTGTTGGCGGCGCCAGGCCCGTAGCGAACTGAACAGCAGAAACGCCACCAGCGCTGGCAGGACGAAAAACAGCATCAAGTGTTCCAGCTTGCCCGCCAGGGGCATGCCCGTGGTGAAGGACACCACGTGCAGTCCATAGGCCAGGTACAGGCCGAGAAACAGCAAGCCTTCGGCCCGGGTCACGCGATACCCCGAATAGAACACCGGCAGGCACAGCACCGCGACGCCGAGCATCACCGGCAAGTCGAAATCCAGGGCGTTGGGCGAAACCGAGAGCGGCGTCGGAGCCACCAGGGCGGTAAACCCCAGGACCCCCAGCAAGTTGAAGAGATTGCTGCCGATGACATTGCCCACGGCGATATCCCGCTGGCCCCGCAGGGCCGCGAGCAGGGAAGTGGCGAGCTGGGGCAGGGAGGTGCTGACGGCAATCACCGTCAGTCCCATGACCCGCTCCGACAAGCCCAGATCGTCGGCCACGGTGACGGCGGCGCCTAGCAGCAAGTGTCCGGCGAAGACCAGCAGCCCCAGGCCTATAAGCACCATCAGCATGCTGCTGAACCTGGGCGCGAAACCGCGCTGGCCGGCTGGAGCGGGCAGGTGATGGCGTGCCGAGTGCCGCGACTGGCGCAACAGCAGGAGCAGGTACAGCACCAGGGCCGCCAGCAGGATGACGCCGTCGGAGGGGCTGAGACGCTTGTTATAGGCCAGCATGAATACCAGCAGGCTGGCACCGATCATCAACGGGATGTCCAGGCGCACCAGCTGTCGCGATACCCGCAGCGGAATGATCAGGGCCGATAGACCCAGGGTCACCAGGATGTTGAAGATGCTGCTGCCGATCACGCTGCCTACGGCGATATCGGTGTTGTCGGCCAGGGTCGCCTGCAGGCTGATGGCCATCTGCGGCGCGCTGCTGCCGAAGGCGACGATGCTCAA
Organism: Pseudomonas sp. 50_B; assembly: GCF_017491625.1. Taxonomy (NCBI): domain Bacteria; kingdom Pseudomonadati; phylum Pseudomonadota; class Gammaproteobacteria; order Pseudomonadales; family Pseudomonadaceae; genus Pseudomonas; species Pseudomonas sp. 50_B. Next base: position 166,781 of record NZ_JAFGYX010000008.1, on the reverse strand, counting down.
GCCCATGATCAGCGGACGTACATGCAGGCGTGCGGACAAACGTACTGCGGCACGCACCAGCAACTCGGCGCCGACGATCAGCATCACCAGGCCGCTGATGAGTTGGATCAGGCTGAGCAGGGGCAGTTCGGCAAAGGCGGTAATGGCTCGGGCTCCGTCGTTCAGTCGCTGAGGGCTTGGATGCGTACTTTGGCGGTGCCGCTGCGCAGCATGCCCAGCTGTTGCGCGGCAGCGCGGGATAAGTCGATCAGGCGGCCGCGAGTGTGCGGGCCACGATCGTTGATACGGACCACGACGCTTTTGCCGTTGCCCTGGTTGGTGACTTGCACTCGGGTGCCGAACGGCAGTTCGCGATGGGCCGCAGTGAGGCCGTTCTGATCGAAGGGCTCGCCGCTGGCGGTGCGTTTGCCATGATGGCGGGCGCCGTAATAGGAGGCTGTCCCGGTCTGGTCATAACCTCGAGGGTCGACGATATGGCTGCTTGCGCAGCCCGTGAGCAGAGCGAGCAGGGCACAGGCCACGAACCAGGGACGGGGAGTCATTATTCGCAGGAACTGGCTTGCCAGCGAAGACGGGCTTGCATCCCCGCGATTTCGACTGACAAGCCAAGGCTGCATTTTTCGATCAGCCTTCGAGCTTGCTTTTCAGCAGCTCGTTGACCTGTTGCGGGTTGGCCTTGCCCTTGGACGCTTTCATCGCCTGGCCGACGAAGAAGCCGAACATCTTGCCGCGCTTGGCCTCGTCGGCGGCGCGGTACTGTTCGACCTGTTCGGCGTTGGCCGCGAGCATTTCATCCAGCACCGCGGAGATCGCGCCGCTGTCGGTGACTTGCTTGAGGCCGCGCTTGTCGATGATCTCGTCGGCGCTGCCCTCGCCATTGGCCATGGCTTCGAACACGGTCTTGGCGATCTTGCCGGAGATGGTGTTGTCCTTGATCCGCAGCAGCATGCCGCCCAGCTGTTCGGCGGAAACCGGGGCTTCGTCGATTTCCAGACCCTGCTTGTTGAGCAGGCTGCCCAGTTCGACCATGACCCAGTTGGCGGCGAGCTTGGCGTCACCGGCAATGCTGGCAACTTTCTCGAAGTAGTCCGCCTGCTCGCGGCTGGTGGCCAGGACGCTGGCGTCGTAGACCGACAGGCCGAACTGCTCCTGGAAGCGCTCGCGTTTCTGCGGTGGCAGTTCTGGCAGGGTGGCACGTACCTGGTCGAGGAAGGAATCCTCGATAACCACGGGCAGCAGGTCCGGATCGGGGAAGTAACGGTAGTCGTTGGCTTCTTCCTTGCTGCGCATCGGACGGGTTTCGTCCTTGTTCGGGTCGTACAGGCGGGTCTGCTGGATCACTTTGCCGCCGTCTTCGATCAGATCGATCTGGCGACGGATCTCGCTGTTGATCGCCTTCTCGATGAAGCGGAACGAGTTGACGTTCTTGATCTCGCAGCGGGTGCCAAACTCGACCTGGCCCTTGGGGCGGACCGAGACGTTGCAGTCGCAACGCAGCGAGCCTTCGGCCATGTTGCCGTCGCAGATGCCCAGGTAGCGAACCAGCGCGTGGATCGACTTGACGTAGGCCACGGCTTCCTTGGCGCTGCGCATGTCCGGCTCGGACACGATTTCCAGCAGCGGCGTGCCGGCGCGGTTCAGGTCGATGCCGGTGGCACCGTTGAACTCTTCGTGCAGGCTCTTGCCGGCGTCTTCTTCCAGGTGCGCGCGGGTGATGCCGACGCGTTTCATGGTGCCGTCTTCCAGAGGGATGTCCAGGTGGCCCTTGCCAACGATTGGCAGCTCCATCTGGCTGATCTGGTAACCCTTGGGCAGGTCCGGGTAGAAGTAGTTCTTGCGGGCGAACACGTTGTGCTGGCCGATCTCGGCGTCTACCGCCAGGCCGAACATCACCGCCATGCGCACCGCTTCCTGGTTCAGCACCGGCAGCACGCCGGGCATGCCCAGGTCGATCAGGCTGGCCTGGGTGTTGGGCTCGGCACCGAAGGCGGTGGAGCTACCGGAGAAAATCTTCGATTGAGTGGTGAGCTGGGTATGAATCTCCAGCCCGATCACGACTTCCCATTGCATGTGTGTCTCCTCAGAAGCCGGTTGGGGTGCGGGTGTGCCAGTCAGTGTTCAACTGATACTGGTGCGCAACGTTGAGCAAGCGGCCTTCCTGGAAATACGGGGCGAGCAGTTGCACGCCGACCGGCAAGCCGTCGACGAAACCGGCCGGCATCGACAGGCCCGGCAGGCCCGCGAGGTTGGCGGTGATGGTGTAGACGTCTTCCAGGTACGCGGCGACCGGATCGCTGCTCTTGGCGCCGAGCTTCCAGGCCGGGTTGGGCGTGGTCGGGCCGAGGATGATGTCGACTTCGTTGAAAGCGGTCATGAAGTCGTTCTTCACCAGGCGACGGATTTTCTGCGCCTTGAGGTAGTAGGCGTCGTAGTAGCCGGCGGACAGCGCGTAGGCGCCGACCATGATCCGGCGCTGCACTTCGCTGCCGAAGCCTTCGCCACGGGAGCGCTTGTACAGGTCTTCAAGGTTGGCCGGGTTCTCGCAACGGTAGCCGAAGCGCACGCCGTCGAAACGCGACAGGTTGGAGGAGGCTTCCGCCGGGGCGATCACGTAGTACGCGGGAATCGCGTGCTGCATGTTCGGCAGGCTGATTTCCTTGATCACCGCACCGAGCTTTTCCAGCTCCTTGATGCTGTTGTGGATCAGTTCGGCGATGCGCGGGTCGAGACCGGCGCTGAAGTACTCCTTCGGCACGCCGATGCGCAGGCCCTGCAGCGAGCCGCTGAGGCTGGCGCTGTAGTCCGGCACCGGTTCATCGATGCTGGTGGAGTCGTTCGGGTCGAAGCCGGCCATGCCTTGCAGCAGGATCGCGCAGTCTTCGGCGGTGCGTGCCAGCGGGCCACCCTGATCGAGGCTGGAAGCGTAGGCGATCATGCCCCAGCGGGAAACGCGACCGTAGGTCGGCTTCAGGCCGGTGAGGTTGGTGAAGGCGGCGGGCTGGCGGATCGAACCGCCGGTGTCGGTGGCGGTGGCCGCAGGCAGCAGGCGCGCGGCTACGGCGGCGGCGGAACCACCGGACGAACCGCCGGGCACGTGCTCCAGGTTCCACGGGTTTTTCACTGCGCCGTACCAGCTCGACTCGTTGGCCGAGCCCATGGCGAATTCGTCCATGTTGGTCTTGCCCAGGGTCACGGCTCCGGCCGCGGCCAGCTTGGCGACCACAGTGGCGTCATAGGGCGCCTTGAAGTTGTCGAGCATCTTCGAACCGCAGCTGGTGCGGATGCCTTGGGTGCAGAACAGGTCTTTGTGGGCGATCGGTGTGCCCAGCAGGGCTCCGCTCTCACCGTTGGCGCGACGTTCGTCGGCGGCCTTGGCCTGGCCCAGGGCCAGGTCTTGGGTGAGGCTGATGAAACTGTTGATCTGCGGATCCAGCTGAGCGATGCGCGCCAGCAGGGTCTGGGTCAGTTCTACAGAGGAAAACTTCTTGTCGGCGAGGCCGCGGGCGATCTCGGCCAGAGTCATGTGGTGCATTGCAGGCTCTTTCCCTTTAGTCGATGACTTTCGGAACCAGATACAGGCCGTTTTCGACCGCTGGTGCGATGGACTGATAGGCCTCGCGATGATTGGACTCGGTCACAACGTCTGCGCGCAGGCGCTGGCTGGCTTCCAGAGGGTGGGCCAGGGGCTCGATACCATCGGTATCGACTGCCTGCATTTCATCCACCAGCCCGAGAATGCTGTTAAGGGCGGAGGTGATGTGTGGAAGATCGCCTTCATTGAGCTTGATGCTGGCCAAATGAGCGATTTTTTCCACGTCGGAGCGTTCAAGCGCCATGGGATTCTCCAGTGGAAAACAAAAACGGATTTCGTCCGCGTGTTAGATTGTCGGAACACTACCGCATTTCTACGGTCTTATGGCCGCGATTGTGGGGTTTGGTGCACAGAAAAGCGGCCAATTTAACATATTGGCGCCTTGCCCAAAATCCCTGTCGTTGTTAGAGTTTGCCGCACTTTTTTACCCACGCGTTGCCTAGGGTCCCTTTCCCATGTTCAAGAAACTGCGTGGCATGTTTTCCAGCGATCTTTCCATTGACCTGGGCACTGCCAACACCCTTATTTACGTGCGCGAGCGCGGTATTGTCCTGAATGAACCATCGGTTGTGGCCATTCGGACCCACGGTAATCAGAAAAGTGTTGTTGCGGTTGGTACTGAGGCCAAGCGCATGCTCGGTCGTACTCCGGGCAACATTGCCGCCATTCGTCCGATGAAGGACGGCGTGATCGCCGACTTCAGCGTCTGCGAAAAGATGCTGCAGTACTTCATCAACAAGGTTCATGAAAACAGCTTTCTGCAGCCCAGCCCTCGTGTGCTGATCTGCGTTCCATGCAAGTCCACCCAGGTTGAACGTCGTGCCATCCGTGAGTCGGCCCTTGGCGCCGGTGCCCGTGAAGTGTTCCTGATCGAAGAGCCAATGGCCGCTGCGATCGGTGCCGGCCTGCCGGTTGAAGAAGCCCGTGGTTCGATGGTCGTGGACATCGGTGGTGGTACCACTGAAATCGCCCTGATCTCCCTGAACGGTGTGGTTTATGCCGAATCCGTACGTGTTGGCGGCGACCGTTTCGACGAGGCCATCATCACCTACGTGCGTCGCAACTACGGCAGCCTGATCGGTGAGTCCACCGCTGAGCGCATCAAGCAGGAAATCGGTACTGCCTATCCAGGCGGCGAAGTGCGTGAAGTCGACGTACGCGGCCGTAACCTGGCTGAAGGCGTGCCACGTGCCTTCACCCTGAACTCCAATGAAGTGCTGGAGGCTCTGCAGGAGTCCCTGGCAACCATCGTTCAGGCGGTGAAAAGTGCCCTGGAGCAATCGCCTCCGGAACTGGCTTCGGACATCGCCGAGCGCGGTCTGGTGCTGACCGGTGGTGGCGCTCTGCTGCGTGATCTGGACAAGCTGTTGGCCCAGGAAACCGGTCTGCCGGTGATCGTTGCCGAAGATCCGCTGACCTGTGTTGCTCGCGGCGGTGGCCGTGCATTGGAAATGATGGACAAACACACCATGGACCTGCTCTCCAGCGAGTAACTTCGCCTGTTGCATCTATGCTGTTGCGCTCACAGGCAGCACTTTGCAGTGCTGCCTGTGGCGTTTATCTTCTGTCAATCTGCATCCAGGCCGGTTTGATGCCGTATGAATAAACACAACATTTGCCTGGGAGGAGCGGCTTATTAAACCGCTTTTCGCCAAAGGCCCCTCATTGGGCGTGCGCCTCCTGGTGCTGGTCGTACTGTCGGTCGCACTGATGGTGGTCGATGCCCGCTTCACACTGCTCAAGCCAGTGCGTAGCCAGATGTCGCTGGTGTTGATGCAGTCCTACTGGATCACCGACCTGCCGCAGCGGCTATGGCAGGGCGTTGCCAGTCAATTCGGCAGTCGCACCGAGCTGGTCGCTGAAAACGAAAAACTCAAGACCGAAAACCTGCTGCTGCAGGGGCGCATGCAAAAGCTTGCCGCCTTGACCGAGCAGAACGTGCGTCTGCGCGAGTTGCTCAACTCTTCGGCACTGGTCAACGAGAAGGTTGAAGTGGCCGAGTTGATCGGCATGGACCCGAACCCCTTCACCCACCGCATCATCATCAATAAAGGTGAGCGCGATGGCGTCTTTCTCGGTCAGCCGGTGCTCGATGCCCGTGGCCTGATGGGACAGGTGGTGGAGTTGATGCCCTACACGTCCCGCGTGCTGCTGCTCACCGACACCACCCACAGCATTCCGGTACAGGTCAATCGCAATGGCCTGCGGGCCATTGCCAGTGGCACTGGCAACCCGGAGCGCCTGGAGTTGCGCCACGTGGCCGACACCGCCGATGTCAAGGAAGGCGATTTGCTGGTCAGTTCGGGCCTTGGCCAGCGTTTCCCCGCTGGATATCCGGTGGCCACGGTCAAGGAAGTGATCCACGATTCCGGTCAGCCATTCGCCATTGTGCGAGCGGTGCCCACTGCCGCGCTGAACCGCAGCCGTTACCTGTTACTGGTATTCAGTGATCCGCGCACGGCCGAAGAGCGGGCCAATGATGCGGCCCAGGCTCAGGAAGCCCAGGACCAGCAGGGTGGCAATACCACCCCGGTGGTGCCGACCACGGTGCCCAAGCCTGCGGTGACTCCAGCTGCGACCGCAGCCCCTGCCAGCGCCCCCGCGACTGCACCAGCGACTCCGGTCAAACCGGCCGCCCATGCTCCGGCCAAGCCGGTCAATAAACCTGTGGTGAAACCGGCGGCGGCCAAGCCTCCGGCTGCGGCACCGGCCACCACCGGAGGAAGAGAATAATGGCGGGTAGCACCTATTCGCAAAACGGCTGGATCGTCTGGCTGACGTTTCTGATCGGCATGCTGCTGAGTGTGTCGCCTTTGCCTCAGTTCATGGAAATCCTGCGCCCGCTATGGCTGGCCCTGCTACTGGCCTTTTGGGCCCTGGCCCTGCCGCACAAGGTGGGCATGGTCACGGCTTGGTGCCTTGGGCTGGCGGAGGATGTGCTTTACGGCACGCTCCTGGGGCAGAACGCCTTGATCCTGACGCTGATTACCTTCCTTGTGCTGTCCCTGCAACAGCGTCTGCGGATGTTCCCGATGTGGCAGCAGAGTTTGGTGATCCTGGTGATCTTTGGCTTGGCGCAGTTGGTCCAACTCTGGCTCAGCGCCCTGACCGGTAATCGCCAGCCGACCCTGGCGCTGGTCCTGCCAGCCCTGGTCAGTGCGCTGTTGTGGCCGTGGGTCAGCTTTGGCCTGCGTGGGTTGCGCCGACGTTTCAAAATCAATTAGTTCGGTCAGGCATTGGCCCGCACCTCGACAGGGAGATGTCTTGATGAATCCGCTTTACCTCGCTTCCGGTTCGCCCCGTCGGCGTGAGCTGCTCACCCAGATCGGTGTGCCCTTCACCGCCATCAGCGCGGACATCGATGAAACTCCGCTGGCTGATGAATCCCCTGCGGCTTATGTCGAGCGTCTTGCCCGTGGCAAGGCGGCGGCCGGGCGCGCCCTGATCACCAGCAGCGAATCCCGGGCCCCGGCCTGTGTGCTGGGAGCCGATACGGCCGTGGTGCTGGACGGGCGGATCCTCGGCAAACCGCTGGACCAGGCCGACGCCCTGGCGATGCTCATGGCGCTGGCCGGGCGCGAGCACGAAGTGTTGACCGCCATTGCCCTGCTCGACGGGGAGCGCTGCGAGTCGAGAGTGGTGCGCAGCCTGGTGCGGTTTCGCGCCATCTCCCCTGAGGAAGCGAGCATCTACTGGGCCAGCGGCGAGCCTCGGGACAAGGCCGGCGGTTATGCAATCCAGGGGCTTGCGGCGGTGTTTGTGTCAGGGCTCAATGGCAGTTACTCCGCTGTGGTTGGCTTGCCGGTGTGCGAAACCGCAGAACTGCTTGGCCATTTCGGCATACCCTGTTGGCAAAACCTTCCAGTGCGCTAAAGCGCCGTACCCGACTGCTGCGGCCTTCTATGAACACGCCTGAACGAGACACTGCCATGAGTGAAGAGATTCTGATCAACATCACGCCGATGGAATCACGGGTGGCGGTGGTCGAAAACGGAGTGCTGCAAGAGGTTCACGTCGAACGGACCCAGCGCCGCGGTATCGTTGGCAACATCTATAAAGGCAAGGTGGTGCGGGTATTGCCTGGCATGCAGGCCGCCTTCGTCGATATCGGCCTGGACCGCGCAGCGTTTATTCATGCTGCGGAAATTTCCACCCGTGAAGGTACGGCGGTGGAAAGCATCAGTGCCCTGGTGCATGAAGGGCAGAGCCTGGTGGTGCAAGTCACCAAAGACCCCATCGGCACCAAGGGCGCCCGACTGACCACCCAGTTGTCGATTCCTTCACGTTATCTGGTGTACATGCCCCGTACCGCCCATGTCGGCATCTCGCTGAAGATCGAGGATGAAGCCGAGCGTGAGCGCTTGAAGCAGGTGGTCAGCGACTGCGTGGCCCAGGAAGGCATCAAGGAGGCGGGCGGGTTCATCCTGCGTACTGCCGCCGAGGGCGCCGGTGCCGATGAGATCCTGATGGACATTCGCTACCTGCGTCGGCTCTGGGATCAGATCGGCGTTCAGATCAAGACCATTGGCGCGCCCAATGTGATCTACGAAGACCTGGGCCTGGCGCTGCGTACCCTGCGGGATCTGGTGAGCCCGAAAATCGAGAAGATCCGCATCGACTCCCGGGAAACCTTCCAGAAGACCACTCAGTTCGTTGCCGAGCTGATGCCGGAAATCGCCGATCGCCTGGAGCACTACCCCGGTGAGCGGCCGATCTTCGACCTGTACGGCGTCGAGGATGAAATCCAGAAGGCCCTGGAGCGCAAGGTGCCACTCAAGTCCGGTGGTTATCTGGTGGTGGACCCGGCGGAAGCCATGACCACCATCGACGTCAACACCGGGGCCTTCGTCGGTCATCGCAATCTTGAGGAAACCATCTTCAAGACCAACCTCGAAGCCGCTACCGCCATTGCCCGGCAGCTGCGCCTGCGCAACCTGGGCGGGATCATCATCATCGACTTCATCGACATGGAAGACGAGGAGCATCAGCGTCAGGTACTGCGGACCCTGGAGAAGCAACTGGAGCGCGATCACGCCAAGACCAACATCATCGGCATCACCGAACTGGGCCTGGTGCAGATGACCCGCAAACGCACGCGCGAGAGCCTGGAGCAGGTGCTCTGCGAGCCCTGCAGCAGTTGTCAGGGACGGGGCAAGCTGAAGACCCCGGAAACCATCTGTTACGAAATATTCCGTGAAATCCTCCGTGAGGCCCGGGCTTATCAGGCAGAAGGGTATCGAGTGCTGGCCAATCAGAAAGTGGTGGATCGTCTGCTGGACGAAGAGTCGGGCAATGTGGCGGAGTTGGAAGGTTTTATCGGCCGTACCATCAGGTTCCAGGTCGAAACCATGTACTCCCAGGAACAATACGACGTGGTGCTGCTCTGATTTCCCGTGTTTTACACCACTGGAAACGGCTGGCTTCAGCTTTTTGCATGACTTTTGCCATGGGAGCCAACTGAGATGGAGCGGCTGATCCGCTTGTTCACCACGCTGATTCGCTGGGGGCTGGGTGCCTGCGCGTTGCTGTTGGTGGTGACGGCCTTGTACGTCAGCCTGGGTCGGGAACTGACTCCGCTGGTGGCTGAGTACCAGGCCGAGGTCGAAGCCAAGGTGCAGCAGGCCGTGGGGCTGCCGGTGCATATCGGTAGCCTGGAAGGGCGTTGGAGCGGACTGTCGCCGATTCTCCTGGCACACGATGTGATGGTGGGCGAGGGGGCCAACGCCCTGCGCCTGGACCAGGTCAGCGTGGCCCCGGACATGCTCGGCAGCCTGTTGGCCCGTGACCTGCGCATAGGGCGCCTGGAGCTCAGCGGTCTGAGTCTGAGCCTCAAGGAAGGCGCGGACGGCCAATGGCAATTGCAAGGCCTGCCAATGCAGCAGGACCAACCCATGGATCCGGGACAACTGCTGACTCGCTTGCAGCAAGTCGCGGAACTCTCCCTGTTGGACAGCCAAGTCACTTTGCTGCCGCAGGATCATTCGCCGCTGGCCCTGACCTATGTCGGACTCAATCTGCGCACCGGTCCCAGCCGCCAGCGCCTGGACCTGCGCCTGACCCTGCCGGACGGGCAGCCCCTGGCCGTCAACCTGCGCACACGCATCCAGGCGGATGCATGGCGCGACGCCCGGGCCGAGCTGTACCTGAGCCTGCCGCAAAGTGACTGGTCGCGCTGGCTTCCGGCCCGTGTCACTCAGCAATGGAAACTCTCCGAACTCAAGGCCGGTGGCGAGCTGTGGCTGACCTGGGCCAAGGGCACAGTGCAGAGCGCGGCGCTGCGCTTGAATGCGCCACAGCTCAGCGGCGCCTATGCCGAGCGCACGCCAGTCACCCTGAAGAATCTGGCGTTGAATGCCTTCTTCCAGCGCAGCGATCAGGGCCTGCAGGTACAACTCGATTCCCTGGCGCTGAGCCTTGGCGAAACCCGCTGGGAATCGCGCCTGCAACTGCAGCAAACCCAGGCCGGCGATAACCGTGAAGAACTCTGGCATCTGCAAGCCGACCGCCTGGACCTGACGCCGCTCACGCCGATCCTCAATGCCCTGGCACCTTTGCCGCAAGGCCTGGCCACCACCATCGAGCGCTTGAAGGTTAGCGGCGGGCTGCGCAATGTGCTGCTCGACTATCGCCCCCAGAACACCGGCGACCAGCGGCTGAGCTTTGCCGCCAACCTTGATCGGGTCGGCTTCGACGCCTATCACGGCGCTCCGGCGGCGCGAAACGTCAGTGGCAGCATCAGCGGCGACCTGGGTAAGGGCGAGCTGCGCATGGACAGCAAGGATTTCTCCCTGCACCTGTACCCGATCTTCGCCAAGCCCTGGCAGTACATCCAGGCCAACGCCACCCTGACCTGGAAACTCGACAAACAAGGTTTCACCCTGATCGCGCCCTACCTCAAGGTGCTGGGGGAAGAGGGCAAGATTGCCGGCGATTTCCTGATCCGGCTGCACTTCGACCACAGCCAGGAAGACTACATGGACCTGCGGGTCGGCCTGGTGGACGGCGATGGGCGCTACACCGCCAAGTACCTGCCCCAGGTGCTCAGTCCGGCGCTGGATGAATGGCTGCGTACGGCGATCCTCAAGGGCGCGGTGGATGAGGGGTTCTTCCAATACCAGGGTTCGCTGAACCATGACGCTATCGAGGCGGCTCGCAGCATCAGCCTGTTCTTCAAGGTGCATGACGCCGAACTGGCGTTCCAGCCGGGCTGGCCGCACCTGAGCAAGATCAGCGGCGACGTGTTCGTCGAAGACAGCGGCGTACGCATCGTCGCCAGCAAGGGGCAGCTGTTGGATACCAAGGTGCGGGATGTTTTCGTCAACATTCCCCATTCCGTTGCCGGTCAGAGCAGCCACATGTTCATCGACGGCAGTTTTGCCGGCGGCCTGGGTGACGGGGTGAAGATTCTGCAGGAAGCACCGATCGGCACCGCATCGACCTTTGCCGGCTGGCAGGGCGAGGGTGACCTGCAAGGCAAGCTGAACCTGGACATCCCCCTGGTCAAGGGCGAGGAACCGAAGATCCTGGTGGACTTCAAGACTGACAAGGCGCGCCTCAAACTCAGTGAACCCGAGTTGGAACTGACCCAGCTCAAGGGCGACTTCCGCTTTGACAGTGCCAGGGGCCTGAGCGGTACAGGCATCAGCGCCCAGGCTTTCGATCGGCCGGTCACGGCGCAGATCTTTGCCGATGGCAAGCCAGGCAAGCCCAATACCCGGGTGGTTGCCAAGGGCCAGGTTACGGTGAAGAAACTCACCGACTGGTTGAAAGTCAGCCAGCCGTTGCCGGTGTCCGGCGAAGTGCCCTTTCAGTTGCAACTGAACCTTGACGGTGCCGACAGTCAATTGATGGTCAACTCCAGCCTCAAGGGCGTGGCGGTGGACCTGCCGGCGCCGTTTGGCATGGCTGCCAGCACCGGGCGTAACAGTGTGTTTCGCATGACCCTGCAAGGGGCCGAGCGGCGCTACTGGTTCAAATACGGCGAGTTGGCCGACTTCACTTTCGCGGCGCCCAGCGGCAAGCTCGCCGAGGGTCGGGGCGAACTGTTCCTCGGCGATGGTGCGGCCTTGCTGCCTCCTGGCAAAGGGCTGCGGGTACGGGGGATTCTCTCCGAGCTGGATGTGGAACCGTGGAAGGCCCTGGTGGATCGCTATGCTGGAAAGGACCCGGGGGGCAGCGCCAAGCAGTTGCTCAGCAGTGCGGACTTCAAGGTCGGCAAGCTCAGCGCCTTCGGCACCTCGCTGGATCAGGTCAACCTGCTGCTGAGCCGCAAGCCCTCTGCCTGGGAGCTGCAGATCGACAGTCAACAGGCCAAGGGCAAAGTCGGGATTCCCGATGCCAAGGTGGCGCCAATGGTCATCGACATGGCGTACGTACGCCTGCCGGCCGCCGACCCGACGGCCCAGACCGATGAAAATGCACCTGATCCTTTGGCTTCAGTGGACCCGAAGAACGTTCCGCCCCTGGATATTTCCATTGCCCAACTGTTCCAGGGCCAGGACCTGATCGGTCGCTGGGCGCTCAAGGTTCGGCCGACGGCCAAGGGCATGGTCTTCAATGGCCTGGACCTGGGCCTCAAGGGCATGCAGTTGCAAGGCGAGGGGGGCTGGGAAGGTCAGGCCGGTGCCAGCAGCAGTTGGTACCGTGGCCGTATTGGTGGCAAGAACCTGGCGGATGTGCTCAAGGGCTGGGGCTTCGCACCGACCGTAACCAGTGAAGACTTTCACCTGGATGTCGATGGCCGCTGGCCAGGCTCACCGGCCTGGGTGGGCTTGAAGCGCTTCTCCGGCAGCCTGGACGCCACCCTGCGCAAGGGGCAGTTCGTTGAAGTCGAAGGCGGGGCCCAGGCCCTGCGGGTATTCGGCCTGCTCAACTTCAACTCCATCGGCCGGCGCCTGCGCCTGGACTTCTCCGACCTGTTCGGCAAGGGCTTGAGCTATGACCGGGTCAAGGGCGTGCTGGCGGCGAGCAATGGCGTGTATGTCACTCGCGAGCCGATCACCCTCACGGGGCCGTCGAGCAATCTGGAGCTCAATGGCACCCTGGATATGGTGGCCGATCAGGTGGACGCCAAGCTGCTGGTGACCCTGCCGGTCACCAACAACCTGCCGATTGCCGCGCTGATCGTCGGGGCGCCTGCGGTGGGCGGGGCGTTGTTCCTGATCGACAAGCTGATCGGAGACCGCGTGGCGCGCTTTGCCAGCGTCAAATACAACGTCAAAGGCCCGTGGAAAGATCCCCAAATCACCTTCGACAAGCCGTTTTGAGAATCCTCGATTCGTGCCTATGGAGTAGCATGGCGGCCTACCCTACAAGGAGTTCGCCATGTCTCTTGCGGTGATTCAAATGGTCAGTCAGAGCGATGTGCTGGCCAATCTGAACCAGGCTCGGAGCCTGCTTGAGCAAGCCGCCGTTGCTGGCGCCAAGCTGGCCGTGCTGCCGGAAAACTTCGCCGCCATGGGCCGCCGCGACATGGCAGCCATCGGTCGCGCCGAAGCCCTGGGCGAAGGTCCGATCCTGCCATGGTTGAAACAGACCGCCCGCGACCTCAGGTTATGGATAGTGGCCGGCACCTTGCCGCTGCCCCCCGAGGATCAGCCCGAGGCCAAGGCCAACGCCTGTTCATTGTTGGTGGACGATCAGGGACAGATTGTGGCGCGCTACGACAAGCTGCATCTGTTCGATGTCGACGTGGCGGACAATCGCGGACGCTATCGCGAATCCGATGACTATGCTCATGGAGACCGCGTGGTAGTGGCGGATACGCCGGTGGGTCGGTTGGGGCTGACGGTTTGTTATGACCTGCGCTTTCCCGAGCTGTACAGCGAATTGCGCGCCGCCGGCGCTGAACTGATTACCGCGCCTTCGGCTTTTACCGCGGTGACCGGCGCCGCCCATTGGGAGGTGCTGATCCGGGCCCGGGCCATTGAAACCCAGTGCTACCTGCTGGCGGCGGCCCAGGGTGGCGTGCATCCCGGCCCACGGGAAACCTACGGCCATGCGGCCATCGTCGACCCATGGGGACGCGTGCTGGCGGAGCAGGATCAAGGTGAGGGCGTGCTGTTGGCCGAGCGCGACAGCAGTGAACAGGCGTCCATTCGGGCGCGGATGCCGGTGGTCAGTCACCGGCGCATTTTCTCGCAAGGCGTTCAACGGCTTGCATAAGTACGACGAATTTAAGGCCAAAGCATATGAGCGGGTTGTTGTCCTCAGTCAGTGAACATCTTCTAGCCCCTGGCGGCGTGACCATCGAAAGCTTGCAGGGCGTGCTGGGGGATCTGGCCGGCCCGGGCATCGATGCCGCCGACCTGTATTTCCAGGGGCAGATTTCCGAGTCCTGGTCCCTGGAAGACGGGATCGTCAAGGAAGGCAGTTTCAACCTCGACCAAGGGGTGGGTGTGCGTGCGCAGTCCGGGGAGAAGACCGGCTTTGCCTACAGCAACGCCATCACCCTGGAAGCCCTGGGACTGGCGGCCCGTGCTGCGCGTTCGATCTCTCGGGCCGGACAGAACGGTACGGTGCAGGCCTTCACCAGCCAGGACGTGGCGCAACTGTATGCGCCGGACAATCCTCTGGAAGTCATCAGCCGGGCCGAGAAAGTCGAACTGCTCAAGCGAGTGGACGCGGCGACTCGTGCTCTGGACCCGCGTATCCAGCAGGTCAGCGTGAGCATGGCCGGGGTCTGGGAGCGGATTCTGGTGGCCTCGACGGACGGCGGCCTGGCGGCGGATGTGCGGCCGTTGGTGCGCTTCAACGTCAGCGTCATCGTCGAGCAGAATGGCCGCCGCGAGCGCGGTGGCCATGGTGGCGGCGGGCGTACCGATTACCGCTATTTCCTCACTGAAGATCGGGCCATGGGCTATGCCCGTGAAGCGCTGCGTCAGGCCCTGGTCAATCTCGAAGCCATTCCGGCACCGGCGGGCACCTTGCCGGTGGTACTCGGCTCCGGCTGGTCCGGTGTGCTGCTGCACGAAGCCGTGGGCCACGGCCTGGAAGGCGACTTCAACCGCAAGGGCAGCTCGGCCTACAGCGGCCGCATGGGCGAGAGGGTGGCTTCCAAGCTTTGCACCATCGTCGACGATGGCACCCTGGCTGGGCGTCGCGGCTCCCTGAGTGTGGACGACGAAGGCACCCCGACCGAATGCACCACCCTGATCGAGAACGGTGTGCTCAAGGGCTATATGCAGGACAAACTCAATGCCCGCCTGATGGGCGTGGCCCGCACTGGCAACGGGCGTCGTGAGTCCTACGCGCACTTGCCGATGCCGCGCATGACCAACACCTACATGCTGGCTGGCGAAAGCGATCCGGCGGAAATCATCGCCTCGGTGAAGAAAGGCATCTATTGCGCCAACCTTGGCGGCGGCCAGGTGGACATCACCAGCGGCAAGTTCGTGTTTTCCACCAGCGAGGCGTATCTGATCGAAGACGGCAAGATCACCGCACCGGTCAAGGGCGCGACCCTGATTGGCAACGGTCCTGAAGCGATGAGCCGAGTGTCGATGGTGGGCAACGATTTGTCCCTGGACAGCGGCGTTGGCACTTGTGGCAAGGACGGGCAATCAGTGCCGGTAGGCGTCGGTCAGCCGACCTTGAAGATCGATGCGATCACCGTGGGTGGCACAGGGGCATAAGAGAAGAGGGCGCCGGGTGAACTGCTGGGCAGCTCACCCGTGGAGGACTCAACGCAGACCGCGTTGGGTCTCGTCCAGCTCGCGGATGTACTTGAAGATTTTACGGCTGGAGGCCGGTGCCTTGTTATGGGCCACCTCGTGCTGGGCCTGACGAATCAGGGAGCGCAGTTGCTGGCGATCGGCGTCCGGGTATTCACTGACGAACTTTTCCAGAACGTCATCGCCGCCGCCGATCAGGCGGTCACGCCAACGTTCCAGGTTATGGAAACGTTCGTTGTACTGCCGGGTGGAGGCGTCGAGTTGGTCGAGCAGTTGCAGAATCGCGTCGGTGTCCTGGTCACGCATCAGCTTGCCGATGAATTGCAGGTGGCGCTTTCGGGCGATATGGGCGACGTGCTTGGGCGCATCCGCCAGGGCCCGGCGCAAGGCGTCGGTCAACGGCAGTTTGTTCAGCAAGTCAGGCTTGAGAGTGGTAAGGCGCTCGCCGAGATCAACCAGAGCATGCAGCTCGCGTTTGACCTGGGATTTGCTTTTCTCCCCATCGAGGGAGTCGTCGTAAGAATCAACCATGGTGGCAGTCCGCAAAGAAACGCCGCCATGATAACCAGTCGAGGGCCGCTTGTCCGGCCCGGTCGCTCGCCGGCCTTAATCGAAAGCAGAATTTGAGTGGAGAACAGCATGAGTGCAGCACAAAGCGTCGGCCCACAGGCTTTGCCGGCCCTGCAGGAGCAAGTCGAGCAGATCGTTGCCGAGGCCAAGCGCCAGGGGGCCAGTGCCTGCGAAGTAGCGGTGTCTCTGGAGCAGGGCCTGTCGACTTCGGTGCGCCAGCGGGAAGTGGAAACCGTGGAGTTCAACCGCGACCAGGGCTTTGGCATCACCCTCTACGTGGGCCAGCGCAAGGGTTCGGCCAGCACCTCTGCCAGCGGCCCCGAGGCCATTCGTGAAACCGTGGCCGCGGCCCTGGCAATCGCCAAGCACACCTCCGAAGACGAAGCCTCGGGGCTGGCCGATGCATCCTTGATGGCCAAGGACCTGCAGGACTTCGACCTGTTCCATGCCTGGGACATCACCCCAGAGCAGGCCATCGAACAGGCCCTGGCCTGTGAAGCTGCGGCCTTTGCCGCCGACAGCCGGATCAAGAATGCCGACGGCACCACCCTGAGCACCCATCAGGGCTGCCGGGTGTATGGCAACAGTCACGGTTTTATCGGTGGTTATGCCTCCACTCGCCACAGTCTGAGCTGCGTGATGATTGCCGAGGCTGACGGCCAGATGCAGCGCGACTACTGGTATGACGTCAATCGCCAGGGCCAGTTGCTGGCCGACCCTGCGAGCATTGGTCAGCGTGCTGCCCAACGCGCAGCCAGTCGACTTGGCGCCCGCCCGGTGCCGACCTGCGAAGTGCCGGTGCTGTTTTCCGCGGAACTGGCCGGCGGCCTGTTCGGCAGTTTTCTCGGCGCGATTTCCGGCGGCAATCTGTATCGCAAGTCATCCTTCCTTGAAGGCGCCTTGGGCCAACAGCTGTTTCCCCAGTGGCTGACCATCGATGAGCGTCCGCACCTGATGCGCGCCATGGGCAGTTCGGCGTTCGATGGTGACGGCCTGGCCACTTACGCCAAGCCTTTCGTCAAGGACGGTGAACTGGTGTCCTATGTGCTGGGTACCTACTCGGGTCGCAAGCTGGGCATGCCGAGCACCGCCAACGCCGGTGGCGTGCACAACCTGTTTGTCACCCATGGCGATGAAGACCAGGCGGCTTTGCTGCGGCGTATGGGGCGTGGCCTGTTGGTGACCGAGTTGATGGGGCATGGCCTGAACATGGTCACTGGGGATTACTCCCGTGGTGCGGCGGGTTTCTGGGTCGAGAATGGCGAGATCCAGTTCGCGGTACAGGAAGTCACCATTGCCGGGAATTTGCGGGACATGTTCAAGCAGATCATTGCCGTGGGTAACGACCTGGAACTGCGCAGCAACATCCGCACCGGCTCGGTGCTGATCGAACGCATGACTGTCGCTGGTAGCTGACCGCCCTCCTGGGTCACCCCAACGCGCCACCTCCCCGGGTGGCGCGTTTTTTTATGCCTGGCGCTTTCTAGGAGCTGGCTTGCCAGCGAAGGCGTCCTGACGCTCGATACCAGGCTCAGGGGCTCATTCGCCGCCAAGTCGGCTCCTACAAGAGTTGGGCAAAATTCGTACAAGTCAGATTGATTTGATTCTCAATATCATTTAATAATGAAAATCATTATTCAATGAGCCCAGGTCATGAGTTCTGCCTTGCACGAGCAGCCCTACCTCGAAAGCTGGCGCTGGATGAGTCGCCAGATCCGTTGCGCACTGGAACCGGACGAACCGCGTCTGATCGAGCATTACCTCGCCGAGGGCCGCTACCTGGCGTGCTGCACCGCGATGTCGGCCTGGACCGTCGCTGAAACCTCCTTCCGTTTGTTGATCGATACCGCTACCGATACTGCGCTGCCCTGGCACTGGCGCAGCCTGTGCCTGGATCAGGCCTGGCGGCCATTGCGTGACATGGAGCGGTTGTCTTTGTGCAAGTGCCGGCTCAAGCGCTGGCAAAGCCATGCCTGGCAACTGGCGACCTGCTCGCTGTTGCCTTCCATTCCTCTGATTGAACTGGTGCAAGGATTTCCCGATGAGTAATACCCGTATCGAACGAGACAGCATGGGCGAACTGCAGGTCCCGGAGCAGGCCTTGTATGGCGCGCAGACTCAGCGCGCGGTGGATAACTTTCCCATCAGCGGGCAACGCATGCCGGCAGCCTTCATTCGTGCCCTGATTCTGGCCAAGGCTGCAGCGGCCGAGGCCAACGTCGAGCTTGGGCAGCTCAGCGCGTCCCAGGGCAAGGCCATTGTCGATGCCGCCCAGGGCTTGCTGGAGGGTGACTTCATGCAGCACTTCCCGGTGGATATCTTCCAGACCGGCTCCGGTACCAGTTCCAACATGAACGCCAACGAAGTGCTGGCGACCTTGGCCAGCCGCCTGTTGGGCGAGCCGGTCAATCCCAATGACCACGTCAACTGTGGTCAGAGCAGCAA
Organism: Pseudomonas sp. 50_B; assembly: GCF_017491625.1. Classification (NCBI taxonomy): domain Bacteria; kingdom Pseudomonadati; phylum Pseudomonadota; class Gammaproteobacteria; order Pseudomonadales; family Pseudomonadaceae; genus Pseudomonas; species Pseudomonas sp. 50_B. The sequence continues at coordinate 148,502 of NZ_JAFGYX010000008.1, read as the reverse complement.
CGACATCATTCCCACCACCATTCACGTCAGCGCAGCCCTGACCCTGCATGAGCAACTGCTGCCGGCACTGGTGCATCTGGTGGAGGTCATCGAGCGCAAGGCGGTGCAGGTACATCCCTTCATCAAGACCGGTCGTACCCACCTGATGGATGCGATGCCGGTGCGAATGAGCCAGGTGCTGGACGGTTGGGCGCAGCAGCTCAAGGCCAATATCGCTCACTTGCAGGACCTGCTGCCGAGCCTGCAGGCCCTGGCTCAGGGCGGCACCGCCGTGGGTACCGGAATCAACGCTCACCCCGAGTTCGCTGCGCGCTTCAGCCGACAGTTGAGCAAGCTGACCCAGGTGCAGTTCACCCCGGGCAAGAACCTGTTCGCCCTGATCGGCTCACAGGACACGGCGGTCACGGTGTCCGGCCAGCTCAAGGCCACAGCGGTGTCGTTGATGAAGATCGCCAACGACTTGCGCTGGATGAACTCCGGTCCACTGGCGGGGCTTGGCGAGATCGAGCTGGAGGGGCTGCAGCCGGGCTCGTCGATCATGCCGGGCAAGGTCAATCCGGTGATTCCGGAAGCCGTGGCGATGGTCGCGGCCCAAGTCATTGGCAACGACAGCACCATCACCGTGGCCGGGCAATCGGGCAACTTCGAGCTCAACGTGATGCTGCCGATCATTGCCCAGAACCTGCTCGGTAGCATTGAACTGCTGGCCAACTCCAGTCGCCTGTTGGCGGACAAGGCCATTGCCAGCTTCAAGGTCAACGAGCCCAAGCTCAAGGAAGCACTGTCACGCAACCCGATCCTGGTGACTGCTCTGAACCCGATCATTGGGTATCAGAAGGCCGCTGAAATTGCCAAGACTGCCTACAGGCAAGGTTGCCCGGTGATCGACGTGGCACTTGAACTCACTGATCTGCCACGCAGCCAGCTTGAGGTCCTGCTGGACCCGGAAAAACTCACCGCAGGCGGCGTGTAACTCCCAACACCGCTTTGGAGGCTCACCATGGAGCACTGGAAACGCACGATCGAAAGGGCCAATCGCCTCTTTATGCAGGGCGAACTGGTGGATGCTCGCGAGTTCTACCTGCAGGCACTGGCCTTGGCGCAGGTGTTGTTCGAGCGCTGGGGGGATGCCGACGAGGCGGTGGCAGCCTGTGTGATTTCCCATCACAACCTGGCGGACCTGCATTTGCGCCTGAACCAGCCGGAGGAGAGCGCAGAGTACCTCTGCGCGATCCACCAGCGCCTGCTGCAGACCATGCAGGACAGCCGCCTCAGCCCGGCCTTGCGCGAAGCGGCTTTGCGCCAGAGCAGCAAGACCTACGTCGAACTGCTGAATTTCATCGGTGATCACGGTGAATACCCCCGTACTCATCGTTTGCTGGACAGCAACGTCGCGGGCCTGTCAGCCGACAGCCCGCTAGCCGACAGCCCCTCTTACGGAGCCCATTGATATGTCCTTTACCTTGCCTGCACTGCCTTATGCCTACGACGCCCTGGAGCCGCACATCGATGCGCAGACCATGGAGATTCACTACAGCAAGCACCACCAGACCTACATCAACAATCTCAATGCCGCTGTAGAAGGCACTGAATGGGCGGGCTGGGAAGTCGAAAAACTGGTGGCCAGCGTCCAGCAACTGCCGGAAAAACTTCGGGCCGCGGTGATCAACCAAGGGGGTGGCCACGCCAACCATTCGCTGTTCTGGGCGGTGATGACCCCGGCCGGCGGCGGTAAGCCCGAGGGTGCCCTGGCTCAGGCAATCGAGCAGCAGCTGGGTGGTTTCGAGCGCTTCAAGGAGGCGTTCACTAAGGCTGCGCTGACCCGTTTCGGCAGTGGCTGGGCCTGGCTCAGCGTGACTCCGGAGAAAAAGCTGCTGGTGGAAAGCAGCGGTAACCAGGACAGCCCGCTGATGAATGGCAACACGCCGATTCTCGGTCTGGACGTGTGGGAGCACGCCTACTACCTGCGTTATCAGAACCGTCGGCCGGAATACATCAATGCGTTCTACAACGTGATCAATTGGCCGGAAGTCGCTCAACGCTATCAGGCCGCGATGGCCTGATACCTCCATTCATAACAAGACCTAAGGCCGACTATGGGCACTGAAACACTGGCGATCAGCAGCGGACGGATGTTTCGTTATGCCTTCGGTTCGCTGTTGCTGTTGGCGGGCACTGCGCTGCTGGTGGCTCAAGGGCTGAGCTGGCTGGATCTGGAGCCAAGGTTGTTGCGCGCCTTGCAGGGTGGGTCGCTTTGCGCACTGGGCACGGCACTGGGGGCGGTCCCGGTGCTGGTGATCCGCAGAATGCCGATGGCCGTGAGCGATACGTTGCTGGGTTTTGGCGCTGGGGTGATGCTGGCGGCGACGGCGTTTTCGCTGATCGTTCCCGGTATTGCCGCTGCTCAAGACTTGGGCTTGTCTGCCTGGGGCTCCAGTGGCCTGGTTTGCGCCGGCATCATGCTGGGGGCTTTTGGCTTGTTCCTGGTGGATCGCAAGGTGTCGGGAGCCAGCCCTGAAGTGCTGGTAGGTACGGCGGAGCGTCCGGTGATTGCGCCACGCATCTGGCTGTTTGTCTTCGCCATCATTGCCCACAACATTCCGGAAGGCATGGCGGTGGGGGTGTCGGCAGGGGGCGGCATGGCGGACGCGGACAGCTTGGCCATGGGGATTGCCCTGCAGGATGTACCGGAGGGGCTGGTGATCGCTCTGGTGCTGGCGGGGGCGGGGATGTCGCGGGTCAGGGCATTTCTGATTGGCGCCGCTTCAGGCTTGGTAGAGCCGGTCTTTGCCTTGCTCTGTGCCTGGTTGGTCAGTCTGGCGCAGGTGCTGCTGCCGCTGGGGTTGGCCTTGGCGGCGGGAGCCATGTTGCTGGTGGTGACTCACGAAGTGATTCCCGAGTCCCGCCGCAATGGTCACGAAAAGCTCGCCAGCCTCGGATTGTGCATCGGCTTTTGCCTGATGATGGTGATGGACACGGCGCTTGCCTGAGGGCCGTTTGGCGAGTGGCCCGCAGGGGCTTACTCGCCCTCGTCGAAGTAGTTGTTGATCAATGCCACCAGCGCATTCAGCGCTTCCTGTTCCTGCTCGCCTTCGGTCTTCAGATGGATCTTGGTGCCCTTGCCTGCGGCGAGCATCATCATGGCCATGATGCTTTTGCCGTCCACCATTGACTCCGGGCTCCTGCCGGCGCGGATCTGGCAGGGGAACTGTCCCGCTACACCGACGAATTTGGCTGAAGCGCGGGCGTGCAAACCCAGTTTGTTGATGATCTCGATTTCCAGAGCTGGCATCGCGGGGTAGATCCTTTCAGCTAAGGTCGCGGTGGCGAACCTGGACGTTCTTCAGGGTTTTTTGCAACACCTTGCCCAGGCGCTCGGTCAGGTACACGGAGCGGTGATGTCCGCCGGTGCAGCCAATGGCAATGGTCACGTAGGCGCGGTTGCTGGCAGCGAAGCGTGGCAGCCACTTGAGCAGATAGCTTTCGATGTCCTGGAACATTTCTTCGACATCGGGCTGTGCGGCCAGGTATTCGGCCACGGGAGCGTCCAGACCGGATTGGGCGCGCAGTTCGGGCTTCCAGTACGGATTGGGCAGGCAGCGCACGTCGAACACCAGGTCGGCGTCCACCGGCATGCCGCGCTTGAAACCGAAAGACTCCACCAGGAACGCGGTCCCGGGTTCGGGTTGGTTCAGCAGGCGCAGCTTGATGGTGTCCCGCAATTGGTAGAGGTTCAGATTGGTGGTGTTGACCTTGAGGTCGGCCAGATCGACGATCGGCCCCAGCAGTTGAGTCTCATCGTGGATGGCTTCAGCAAGCGAGCGATTGGCACTGCTCAGCGGGTGGCGCCGCCGGGTTTCCGAGAAGCGCTTGAGCAGGGTTTCCTCATCGGCGTCCAGATAGAGCACGTCGCACTGGATATGCCGGCTGCGCACTTCTTCCAGCAACTCGGGGAAGCGCGACAGATGGCTGGGCAGGTTTCGGGCGTCGATGGAAACCGCTACCAGAGGTTGTGCCAGTTCCGTGTGAATCAACGCGCGCTCGGCCAGCTCGGGCAGCAAGCCGGCGGGAAGGTTGTCGATGCAGTAGTAGCCGTGGTCCTCAAGAACATCGAGGGCGGTGCTTTTACCTGAGCCGGAGCGGCCGCTGACAATGATCAAGCGCATGGTTACTGACCGTTTTGCTCGTCCAGGACAACCTGATACAAGGCTTCATTGCTGGTGGCACTGCGCAGCCGGTCACGGACTTCCTTGCGATCGAGCATGCTGGCGATCTGCCGGAGCAGTTCCAGGTGTGCGTCGGTGGCGGCTTCCGGAACCAGGAGGACGAACAGCAGATCCACGGGGGCACCGTCGATGGCGTCGAAATCGATCGGAGCGTCCAGGTGCATCAATGCACTGATAGGCGACTCACAGCCTTTGAGGCGGCAGTGGGGAATGGCGATGCCGTTGCCAAAACCGGTGGAACCGAGTTTTTCACGGGCGATCAGGCTCTCGAAGACATCCTGCATCTCCAGATCAGGCACTTCGCGGCTGATCAGGTTGGCAATTTGTTCGAGGGCGCGTTTTTTACTGCCGCCCGGCACGTTCACCAGGGAACGGCCGGGGGTCAGGATACTTTCAAGTCGGATCATGGGAGGGGAGTGTTAGCGACCCGTGCCTTGGAGAAGGTGGAGTTGCTTTTCCTTATGCTTTTTCAGTTGGCGGTCAAGCTTGTCCGTGAGCAGGTCAATTGCGGCATACATATCGTCATGTTCTGCATTGGCGACGACCTCCCCACCGTGGATGTGCAGGGTGGCTTCGATTTTCTGTTTCAGCTTCTCGACAGCCATGGTGACCTGCACATTGGTAATCTTGTCGAAGTGCCGCTCCAGCCGGTCGAGTTTCTCGCCGATGTAAGCGCGCAGAGGTTCAGTCACTTCGAGTTGGTGTCCACTGATGTTGACTTGCATACAGCTTCTCCTTCGTTGCCAGTGCATAACGCGACAGGCTGGGTTGCCTGCCACCTAGACCGCGTTTGAAACCGACTTTCGGCCTGTTTCAAACACACTCTGAAACGCTGTGGCCAGCCCTGCGGCTACATCAACCGCTTCCGTTCGCTGGAAGGCGCGATCCCAAGGGATTCGCGGTACTTGGCGACGGTACGACGGGCTACCTGAATGCCTTGTGCCTCCAGTAAACCAGCGATCTTGCTGTCACTCAACGGCTTTTTCTGATTTTCCGCAGCCACCAGTTTTTTGATGATCGCGCGGATGGCCGTGGACGAGCATTCGCCGCCTTCGGAGGTGCTGACGTGGCTGGAGAAAAAGTATTTCAGTTCATATATGCCCCGGGGGGTATGCATGAATTTTTGCGTGGTTACACGGGAAATGGTCGATTCGTGCATGCCCACAGCTTCAGCGATGTCATGCAGAACCAGAGGTTTCATGGCTTCGTCGCCGTACTCCAGGAAGCCTCGTTGGTGCTCAACGATCTGAGTGGCGACTTTCATCAGGGTTTCGTTGCGACTCTGCAGGCTCTTGATGAACCAGCGAGCCTCCTGCAACTGATTGCGCATGAAAGTGTTGTCGGCACTGGTGTCGGCGCGGCGAACAAAGCCGGCGTACTGTGCGTTGACCCGCAGGCGTGGCACCGATTCCTGATTCAGCTCCACCAGCCAGCGCTCGTTGTCCTTGCGCACGATGACGTCCGGTACTACGTACTCGGCTTCGCTGGATTCGATCTGTGAGCCCGGGCGCGGATTGAGGCTCTGCACCAGCTCGATGACTTGACGCAGTTCGTCTTCCTTGAGCTTCATGCGGCGCATCAGCTGGCTGTAGTCGCGACTGCCCAGGAGGTCGATGTAGTCACTGACCAGGCGCTGGGCTTCGCTCAGCCAGGGAGTTTTCGCTGGCAGTTGGCGCAGTTGCAGCAGCAGGCATTCACCCAGGTTGCGGGCGCCGATGCCGGCCGGCTCGAATTGCTGGATGCGGTGCAGGACGGCTTCGATCTCGTCCAGCTCGATGTCCAGCTCCGGATCGAAGGCCTCGAGAATCTCCTCAAGGGTTTCGTCCAGGTAACCCTGATTGTTGATGCAATCGATCAGGGTCACGGCGATCAGGCGATCGGTATCCGACATTGGCGCCAGGTTCAGTTGCCAGAGCAGGTGGCTTTGCAGGCTCTCGCCGGCCGATGTGCGAGTGGTGAAGTCCCATTCATCGTCATCGCTGCTGGGCAGGCTGCTGGCGCTGGTCTGGTAGACGTCTTCCCACGCGGTGTCCACCGGTAGCTCGTTGGGGATGCGTTCGTTCCATTCGCCTTCCTCGAGGTTATCCACCGTGGGGGCGGTTTCCTGGTAGGAGGGTTCCTGAATCTCGGTGTTGGGTTTGGACTCGGTGTTGTCGGCCAAGGGGTCGCTGTTGTCGAAGTCTTCGCCATCTTCCTGGCGTTCGAGCATCGGGTTGGACTCCAGGGCCTCCTGGATTTCCTGTTGCAGGTCCAGGGTCGACAATTGGAGCAGGCGGATGGCCTGTTGCAGCTGCGGTGTCATCGTCAGCTGCTGGCCCATTCTCAGGACTAGCGATGGTTTCATGGCAGGGGCTTAACACCTTATTTGCCGGCGCACATGCGCCATCCACTACAGGGCGCCGGAGCGCCAAACATAAGCAAATTATATGCCTGAAACTGAAGTGTTTGCCTAGAGCGCTGTAACAATAAAATCAGTAGGGATTTATTGTTCCTGGCGCTCTGGCATCTAGCCCGACACCTCAGCCTTTACAGGCGGAACTCATGGCCCAGATAGACTTCCTTGACCAATTCGTTGGCCAGGATGGTCTCGGAGTCGCCTTCGGCAATCAGTTGCCCGTCATTGACGATATAGGCGGTTTCACAGATGTCCAGGGTTTCGCGGACATTGTGGTCGGTGATCAGCACCCCGATGCCCTTGGCCTTCAGGTGATGGATGATCTGCTTGATATCGCCGACCGAGATCGGGTCCACGCCGGCGAAGGGTTCGTCCAGCAGGATGAACTTGGGCGCGGTGGCCAGGGCGCGGGCGATTTCCACGCGACGGCGCTCACCACCGGACAGGCTCATGCCGAGGTTGTCGCGGATATGGTTGATGTGGAACTCCTGCAGCAGGCTTTCCAGTTCCTGGCGACGGCCGGCCTTGTCGAGTTCCTTGCGGGTCTCGAGGATGGCCATGATGTTGTCGGCCACCGACAGCTTGCGGAAGATCGAGGCTTCCTGTGGCAGGTAGCCGATGCCGGCGCGGGCGCGACCGTGCATCGGTTGGTGGCTGACATCCAGGTCGTCGATCAGGACGCGACCCTGATCGGCCTGGACCAGGCCGACGATCATGTAGAAACAGGTGGTCTTGCCGGCGCCGTTGGGGCCGAGCAGGCCGACGATCTGGCCGCTGTCGATGGACAGGCTGACGTCACGCACGACCTGACGGCTCTTGTAGCTCTTGGCCAGGTGCTGAGCTTTCAGAGTTGCCATTACTGGGCCTTTTGCTCGTCGGTTTTCTTTTTCGGCTGGATGACCATGTCGATCCGCGGACGTGGCGCGGTGACCGAGCTGCCATTGGCGCGACCGGCGTTAGCCACTTGCTTGACGGTGTCGTAGACGATCTTCTCGCCTTCGGTGGTGTTGCCGTCGTTGATGACCTTGGCTTTGTCGATCAGCACGATGCGATTCTGCTGAGCGTGGTACTGGATGGTCACAGCGTAGGCCTGAACCGGTTTCGGGTCGGTCTGCTTCTGCAGTTGCTCGAAGTAGGCGAGGTTGCCCACCGACGTCACTACGTCGATTTCGCCGCTCTGGGCTCGGGTGATGGTCACGGTGTTGCCAGTGATCTTCATCGAACCCTGGGTGATGATCACATCGCCCTTGTAGGTGGCTACGCCGTTCTTGTCGTCCAACTGGGCGTCGTCGGCCTGGATGCGGATTGGCTGTTGGCTATCGTTCGGCAGAGCCCAGGCGCTCACGCTTCCCAGTGCTGCGCCCAGACTGAGCAAAATAGGGAGGGTTTTAACGAGCCTCATACTGTCCTCTTACGTTCGATAGCAGGTTCATCCTGCCGTCTTTCAAATACGCTTTCATTCCCTTGGCCGTAGTCACGCCGCCGGCGCCGTCGATTCTAACGGCTTGCTCGGTCTGCGCATATTGCTTCTGCGGGAATACTGTCATGCGGCTGGTGGTGATCAGCAGGTTGCGGTTGCGCTCATCAGTGCGGGAAACCCGTACCGAATCGATCAGCTCGACCTCGGTGCCGTCCGGATTGACTTCGCCGCGCTCGCTCTGGACGTGCCAGGGGAAAGTGGTGCCGCGGTACATCTGCAGGTCCGGCTTGGTCAGCAGCGTCACTTCGCTGGCCTTGACGTGCTCCACTTTGTCCGAGGTCATTTCGTACTGCAGCTTGCCGTCAGGCAGGTACTGCACGCTGCGGGCGTTGATCACGTAATAGTCGATGGCGTTGTCGTCGACCTGCACTACCGGCTTGTCGAGGAAGCGCTCAGGGCTGATGTTCCAGTAACCGACCGCCGCGAACAGCAGGGCGATGATCCCGAATATCAGGATGTTGCGAATCTTTTTACTCAGCATGGGAGGGCTCTATAAATAAGCGGCGTTGGCTGCTTCAAGGCGGTCCTGGGCTTGCAGGATCAGCTCGCAGAACTCGCGGGCAGCGCCTTCGCCACCGCGGGCTACAGTAATGCCATGGGCGTGTTCGCGGACAAAGCCGGCTGCGTTGGCCACCGCCATGCCCAGGCCGACACGGCGGATCACCGGCAGGTCGGGCAGGTCGTCGCCCAGATAGGCGACCTGTTCATAGCTTAGGCCCAGTTGGGCAAGAAGTTCGTCCAGCACCACCAGCTTGTCTTCACGACCCTGGTACAGGTGGGGAATCCCCAGGTTCTTGGCCCGGCGCTCCACCACGGGGGTCTTGCGCCCGCTGATGATCGCCGTTTGCACCCCGGCGGCCATGAGCATCTTGATGCCTTGGCCGTCGAGGGTATTGAACGTCTTGAACTCGCTGCCGTCTTCAAGGAAGTACAGGCGACCGTCGGTCAGTACGCCGTCGACGTCGAAAACCGCCAGCTTGATGTTTTTACCGCGTTGCAGCAGGTCGGCACTCATTACATCACTCCCGCGCGCAGCAGATCGTGCATGTTCAAGGCACCGATCGGCCGGTCTTCCTTGTCCACCACCACCAGGGCGCTGATTTTATGGTCTTCCATGATCTTCAGGGCTTCGGCTGCCAGCATATCGGCGCGTGCCGTCTTGCCGTGAGGAGTCATGACCGAGTCGATGGTGGCGTGATGAATATCGATGGCGCGATCCAGGGTGCGGCGCAAGTCGCCGTCGGTGAAGATCCCGGCCAGGCGGCCATCGGCCTCCAGGATCACGGTCATGCCCAGGCCCTTGCGGGTCATCTCCATGAGCGCGTCCTTGAGCAGGGTGCCCCTTTGCACCTGCGGCAACTCGGTGCCTTCATGCATCACATTCTCCACCTTGAGCAGCAGACGGCGGCCCAGGGCGCCTCCGGGATGGGAGAAAGCGAAGTCTTCGGCGGTGAACCCGCGAGCTTCCAGCAGGGCTACGGCCAGGGCATCGCCCATGACCAGGGCGGCAGTGGTCGAGGAGGTCGGCGCCAGGTTCAGCGGGCAGGCCTCGTGTTCGACATGCACATTGAGGTTGACGTCGGCGGCCTTGGCCAGCGGCGAGTCAGGGTTGCCGGTCAGGCTGATCAACTGGATGCCCAGGCGCTTGATCAAGGGCAGCAGGGTGACGATTTCGTTGGTGGAGCCGGAGTTGGAGAGGGCCAGGATCACGTCGTCGCGAGTGATCATGCCCATGTCGCCATGACTGGCTTCAGCCGGGTGGACAAAGAAAGCCGTGGTGCCGGTGCTGGCCAGGGTGGCGGCGATCTTGTTGCCGACGTGCCCGGACTTGCCCATGCCGACCACTACCACGCGGCCTTTACTGGCCAGAATCATCTCGCAAGCGCGTACGAAATCTGCATCGATATGGGGCAGCAAGCCTTCTACGGCCTGAAGTTCGAGGCGGATGGTGCGTTGTGCTGATTGAATCAGGTCGCTGGATTGGCTCATGTCTGAAATCGTATAGCCCGATGAAAAGGCGGCGATTATAGCGGTAATGAACAAATCCCTCACGCAAGTTCGTCAGCCTTTATCTGGCCGGTATTAGGATTCCTCCGATTTTGCCTGTCTTGGACCTGAACGTTCACGGCTTCGGCCTTGGGGGCTCCGTATCAGCAGTGATATAGTTCGCCGCCAGTTCGGCCTGCCCAGGGGCACGTACTCCCGGCAGGGAGCCAAGCGTCCGAGTGATAGGCTGCATCGCAAGGAGTTTAGATGAGTGCCGATAACGCCTACGCGGTCGAGCTGAAGGGACTGTCCTTCAAGCGCGGTACGCGCAGCATTTTCAATAACGTGGATATCCGTATTCCGCGGGGCAAGGTCACCGGCATCATGGGGCCTTCAGGCTGCGGAAAAACCACCCTGTTGCGCTTGATGGGCATGCAATTGCGGCCCAGCAGCGGCGAAGTGTGGGTCAACGGCCAGAATCTGCCGACCCTCTCGCGCAGCGATCTGTTCGATGCACGCAAGCAAATGGGCGTTCTGTTCCAGAGCGGTGCGCTGTTCACCGACCTGGACGTGTTCGAGAACGTGGCCTTTCCGCTGCGGGTACATACCGAGCTGCCGGACGAAATGATTCGTGACATCGTGCTGCTCAAGCTACAGGCGGTGGGCCTGCGCGGTGCCGTCGACCTGATGCCTGACGAGCTGTCCGGCGGCATGAAGCGTCGGGTCGCCCTGGCCCGGGCCATCGCCCTGGACCCGCAGATTCTCATGTACGACGAGCCTTTCGTGGGCCAGGACCCGATTGCCATGGGCGTCCTGGTGCGCTTGATTCGCCTGCTCAACGATGCCCTGGGCATTACCAGCATCGTGGTGTCCCACGATCTTGCGGAAACCGCGAGCATTGCCGATTACCTCTATGTGGTCGGCGATGGCCAGGTATTGGGGCAGGGAACTCCTGACGAACTGATGGACTCCGACAATCCGCGTATCCGTCAATTCATGAAGGGCGATCCCGACGGCCCAGTGCCGTTTCACTTTCCAGCGACGGACTACCGCGCAGATCTTCTGGGGAAGCGCTGATGCGCAAAATATCGCTAATCGAGAGGGTTCGCCTCTTCGGTCGCTCAGGCATCGATGTCCTGGCGGTACTGGGGCGCTCCACGCTGTTCCTGTTTCATGCGTTGCTGGGGCGCGGCGGCATTGGCGGCAGTTTTGGCCTGCTGGTCAAGCAACTGCATTCGGTGGGCGTGATGTCCCTGGTGATCATCGTCGTGTCCGGGATCTTCATTGGCATGGTGTTGGCGCTGCAGGGCTTCAACATTCTGTCCAGCTACGGTTCGGAGCAGGCCGTCGGGCAAATGGTTGCCCTGACCTTGCTGCGGGAGTTGGGGCCGGTGGTGACTGCGTTGCTGTTCGCCGGTCGTGCCGGGTCGGCGCTGACCGCGGAAATCGGCAACATGAAGTCCACCGAGCAACTCTCCAGCCTGGAGATGATCGGGGTCGATCCACTCAAGTACATCATTGCGCCGCGCCTGTGGGCCGGCTTCATTTCCCTGCCGTTGCTGGCGATGATTTTCAGCGTGGTGGGAATCTGGGGCGGTTCCTGGGTGGCTGTCGACTGGCTGGGCGTCTATGACGGTTCCTACTGGGCGAACATGCAGAACAGCGTGACCTTCACCGGTGACGTGCTCAACGGTGTGATCAAAAGTATTGTTTTTGCGTTTGTAGTGACCTGGATCGCCGTATTCCAAGGCTACGACTGTGAGCCCACTTCAGAGGGGATCAGCCGTGCCACTACCAAGACCGTGGTGTATGCCTCGTTGGCCGTACTCGGCTTGGACTTTATTCTGACCGCCTTGATGTTTGGAGATTTCTGATGCAAAACCGCACCCTGGAAATCGGTGTCGGCCTTTTTCTGCTGGCCGGCATCCTGGCTTTGCTGTTGCTTGCCCTGCGGGTCAGTGGCTTGTCTCCGACTGCGAGCACCGATACCTATAAACTTTACGCCTACTTCGACAATATCGCCGGTTTGACGGTCAGAGCTAAGGTGACCATGGCCGGTGTGACCATCGGCAAGGTTACAGCGATCGATCTGGACCGTGACAGCTTCACCGGCCGGGTGACGATGCAACTGGAAAAGCGTGTGGATAATCTGCCGACCGACTCCACTGCATCTATCCTGACGGCTGGCCTGTTGGGTGAGAAGTACATCGGTATCAGCGTGGGCGGGGAAGAAGCCTTGCTCAAGGATGGTGGAACCATCCACGACACCCAGTCGTCGCTGGTGCTGGAGGACCTGATCGGTAAATTCCTGCTCAATACCGTTAGCAAAGACGCCAAATGAGGAGTTTTTCGATGATCTCTATCTTGCGACGTGGCTTGTTGGTCCTGCTGGCGGCCCTGCCGTTGCTGGCCAATGCGGCAAGCACGCCTTCCGCGCATGATCTGGTGCAGGACACGACCACCCGTCTGCTGGCGGATCTGGCGGCCAATAAAGAGAAGTACAAGCAAAGCCCGAACGACTTCTACAACGCCTTGAACGGTATTGTCGGTCCGGTGGTGGACGCCGATGGCATCTCCCGCAGCATCATGACCGTGAAGTATTCGCGCAAGGCCACTCCGGAGCAGATGGCGCGCTTCCAGGAAAACTTCAAGCGCAGCCTCATGCAGTTCTATGGCAATGCCTTGCTGGAGTACAACAACCAGGGCATCACTGTTTCTCCGGCCAAGGATGAAAGCGGTACCCGTACCAGCGTGGATATGCAGGTCAAGGGCAACAACGGCGCGATCTACCCGGTGTCCTACACCCTGGAGAAGATCAACGACGAGTGGAAAGTGCGTAACGTGATTATCAACGGCATCAATATCGGCAAGCTGTTCCGTGATCAGTTCGCCGATGCCATGCAGCGTAACGGCAACAACCTGGACAAGACCATCGACGGCTGGGCCGGCGAAGTGGCCAAGGCCAAGGAAGTGACCGAAGACGCCGCAGATAAGGTTGCGCAATGAGCGAGTCCGCCGTACGCCTCGGGGACGCCGGGGAGTTGCTGATCAGCGGTGTGCTGGATTATCGCAGCGGCCCGGGTCTGCGCAAGCAGGGCCAGGCATTGATCAAGTCGAGCAGCGCTGCGGCGTTGGTGCTGGATTGTTCGGCGGTGGAAAAGTCCAGCAGTGTCGGCCTGGCCCTGCTGCTGGCCTTCATGCGTGATGCCCAGGACCTGGGCAAGGCAGTGAGTGTTCGTGCCTTGCCCGAAGACATGCGAGAAATTGCCGAAGTATCCGGGGTCACCGAGATCCTTCTCCATCCGTAGTAACCCACATCTATATAGAAGCCCCCCGTCAGAGTCCTGCTATGCGGGGTTCGCAGGCGCGGGGCTTTTTTGTATGATGTCCGACCCGCGCGCACAGGGCGCCGATTGAGGTTGAGCATGCAGGCCAACGAAGTGAAGAGCTTTCTTGAGGGAAAGCTGCCCGGAGCTCAGGTAGAAGTTGAGGGCGAAGGCTGCAACTTTCAGCTGAACGTGATTAGCGACGAACTGTCGGCCTTGAGCCCGGTGAAGCGTCAGCAGAGCATCTATGCCCATTTGAATCCATGGATTGCCGATGGCAGCATCCACGCGATCACTATGAAATTTTTCAGCCGCGCGGCCTGGGCCGAGCGCACCTGAGCCCAAGGGCGTCGAGACTGTTATGGATAAATTGATTATTACCGGCGGCGTTCGCCTTGATGGCGAGATCCGCATTTCCGGGGCCAAGAACTCCGCGCTGCCGATTCTGGCAGCAACCCTGCTGTGCGATGGCCCGGTCACCGTGGCCAACCTCCCGCACCTGCACGACATCACCACCATGATCGAACTGTTCGGTCGCATGGGCATCGAGCCGGTGATCGACGAGAAACTGAGCGTCGAAATCGATCCGCGCACCATCAAGACCCTGGTGGCGCCGTACGAGCTGGTGAAAACCATGCGCGCCTCGATCCTGGTCCTGGGGCCGATGGTTGCCCGTTTCGGCGAAGCCGAAGTGGCCCTGCCTGGCGGTTGCGCCATCGGTTCGCGTCCAGTGGACCTGCACATTCGCGGCCTGGAAGCCATGGGCGCGGTGATCGATGTCGAGGGCGGCTACATCAAGGCCAAGGCGCCTGAAGGCGGCCTGCGCGGTGCTAACTTCTTCTTCGATACCGTGAGTGTGACCGGTACCGAGAACATCATGATGGCCGCTGCCCTGGCCAAGGGCCGCAGCGTGCTGCAGAACGCCGCCCGCGAACCTGAAGTCGTCGACCTGGCGAACTTCCTGATCGCCATGGGTGCGAAGATTTCCGGCGCTGGCACCGACACCATCACCATCGATGGCGTCGAGCGTCTGCATTCGGCGATCTACAAAGTGATGCCTGACCGTATCGAAACTGGTACCTACCTGGTGGCCGCAGCCGTCACCGGTGGCCGGGTCAAGGTCAAGGACACCGATCCGACCATCCTTGAAGCCGTTCTGGAAAAGCTCAAGGAAGCGGGCGCTGAGGTTACCACCGGCAGCGACTGGATCGAGCTGAACATGCATGGCAAGCGCCCCAAGGCGGTCAACGTGCGTACTGCTCCGTACCCGGCGTTCCCGACCGACATGCAAGCGCAGTTCATTTCCCTGAACGCGATTGCCGAAGGCACGGGCGCGGTCATCGAGACCATCTTCGAAAACCGCTTCATGCACGTGTACGAGCTGCACCGCATGGGCGCCAAGATCCAGGTCGAAGGCAACACCGCGATCGTTACCGGCACCGAGATCCTCAAGGGCGCGCCAGTCATGGCCACCGACCTGCGGGCCTCGGCCAGCCTGGTGATCTCGGCCCTGATGGCCGAAGGCGACACCCTGATCGACCGCATCTACCACATCGACCGTGGTTACGAGTGCATCGAAGAGAAGCTGCAGATGCTCGGCGCCAAGATCCGCCGCGTACCGGGCTAGTAGCATGACGGGCATAGGGAGGTGCCCAACGCTGAATCAGTTCCACGTCGAGCCTGTCTTCAGGCTCGACGCATGTCTGGCGCCGTTTGCGTCCGGGCATCAGTCGCCGCATAAGGACTTACGTTACTCATGTTGACCATCGCACTGTCCAAGGGCCGTATCCTCGACGACACGCTGCCGCTTCTGGCTGAAGCGGGCATCGTGCCAACCGAGAATCCGGACAAGAGCCGCAAACTGATCATCCCCACGACCCAGGACGACGTTCGCCTGCTGATCGTGCGTGCCACTGACGTACCGACCTATGTCGAGCATGGCGCCGCCGACCTCGGGGTGGCCGGCAAGGACGTCCTGATGGAGTACTCCGGCCAGGGCCTGTACGAACCGCTGGACCTGCAGATTGCCCAGTGCAAGCTGATGACTGCCGGTGCGATTGGCGCCGTCGAACCCAAGGGGCGCCTGCGCGTGGCCACCAAGTTCGTCAACGTGGCCAAGCGTTATTACGCCGAGCAGGGCCGTCAGGTCGACATCATCAAGCTTTACGGCTCGATGGAGCTGGCGCCGCTGATCGGTCTGGCGGACAAGATCATCGACGTGGTCGACACCGGCAACACCCTGCGGGCCAACGGTCTGGAGCCCCAGGAACTGATCGCTACCATCAGCTCCCGCCTGGTGGTCAACAAGGCATCGATGAAGATGCAGCACGCCCGTATCCAGGCGTTGATCGATACCCTGCGCAAGGCAGTGGAATCGCGACACCGCGGCTGATTCACATGCGTGGCCTTGAGCCGCGCCCATCTATCCGCGTCATAGCCAGAATGCTCAGGTGCCCACGCGGATGGCTTGGTAGTCTTGCGGCGCCTGAGCTTTGCAAATCCAAGCTTGCCCTTTTGTGCACTCGCCAATCATTGAGGCCTTCGCTATGACCGCTCCGACTGCAATTCGCCGACTCAACGCTGCCGACCCGGATTTCGCCCGTCATCTGGATCATCTGCTGAGCTGGGAAAGTGTCTCTGACGATTCGGTCAATCAGCGGGTGCTGGACATCATCAAGGCCGTGCGCGAGCGCGGCGATGCGGCCCTGGTGGAGTTCACCCAGCGTTTCGACGGCCTGCAAGTGGCCTCCATGGCCGACCTGATCCTGCCGCGCGAGCGCCTGGAACTGGCCCTGACCCGAATCACCGTGGCCCAGCGCGAAGCCCTGGAGAAGGCCGCGGCGCGGGTGCGCAGCTACCACGAGAAGCAGAAGCAGGACTCCTGGAGCTACACCGAGGCCGACGGCACGGTGCTGGGCCAGAAGGTCACGCCGCTGGACCGCGCCGGCTTGTATGTACCGGGGGGCAAGGCGTCTTACCCGTCATCGGTGCTGATGAACGCGATCCCGGCCAAGGTGGCGGGCGTGACCGAGGTGGTGATGGTGGTGCCGACCCCCCGTGGTGAGGTCAACGAGCTGGTACTGGCCGCTGCCTGCATCGCCGGGGTTGACCGGGTGTTCACCATCGGTGGCGCCCAGGCCGTGGCCGCGCTGGCCTACGGCACCGAAAGCGTGCCCCAGGTGGACAAGGTGGTCGGCCCGGGCAACATCTATGTGGCCACTGCCAAGCGCCATGTGTTCGGCCAGGTCGGGATCGACATGATCGCCGGTCCGTCGGAGATCCTTGTGGTCTGTGACGGCCAGACCGATCCGGACTGGATCGCCATGGACCTGTTCTCCCAGGCCGAGCACGACGAAGACGCCCAGGCAATCCTGGTCAGCCCGGACGCCGAGTTCCTGGACAAGGTGGCGGCGAGCATCGCCAAGCTGCTGCCGACCATGGAGCGCGCGGAAATCATCAACACCTCGATCAATGGCCGTGGCGCCCTGATCCAGGTTCGCGACATGCAGCAAGCCATGGACGTGGCCAACCGCATTGCCCCCGAGCACCTGGAGTTGTCGGTGGCCGACCCGCAAGCCTGGCTGCCGCAGATCCGCCACGCTGGGGCGATCTTCATGGGCCGTCACACCTCCGAGGCGCTGGGCGATTACTGCGCCGGGCCGAACCACGTGCTGCCCACGTCCGGCACCGCGCGTTTCTCTTCGCCACTGGGGGTGTATGACTTCCAGAAACGCTCGTCGATCATTTTCTGCTCCGAGCAGGGCGCGTCCGAGCTGGGCCGGACCGCCTCGGTGCTGGCCCGTGGCGAGTCGCTGACCGCCCACGCCCGCAGCGCCGAATACCGCATCGTCGACGACCAAGATCAGGGGCAATGAACATGAGCAAATTCTGGAGTCCGTTCGTCAAGAACCTGGTGCCCTACGTGCCGGGCGAGCAACCCAAGCTGACCAAGCTGGTCAAGCTCAACACCAACGAAAACCCCTATGGCCCGTCGCCCAAGGCCCTGGCGGCGATGCAGGCCGAGCTCAACGACAACCTGCGCCTGTATCCCGACCCCAACAGCGACCTGCTCAAGCAGACGGTGGCCCGCTATTACGGGGTGCAGGGCAATCAGGTGTTCCTTGGCAACGGTTCCGACGAAGTCCTGGCGCACATTTTCCATGGCCTGCTGCAGCAGGATAAGCCGCTGCTGTTCCCGGACATCAGCTACAGCTTCTACCCGGTGTATTGCGGCCTGTACGGCATCGACTACCAGGCGGTGCCTCTGGACGAACAGTTCCAGATCCGTGTGGCCGACTACGCCCAGCCCAACGGCGGGATCATCTTCCCCAACCCGAATGCGCCCACCGGCTGCCTGCTGGCCCTGGACGCGGTGGAGCAGATCCTTCAGGCCAGCCCGGATTCGGTGGTGGTCGTGGACGAGGCCTATATCGACTTCGGTGGCCAGACCGCCATCAGTCTGGTGGACCGTTACCCCAACCTGCTGGTGACCCAGACTCTGTCCAAGTCGCGCTCTCTGGCCGGCCTGCGGGTGGGCCTGGCGGTGGGGCATCCGGACCTGATCGAGGCCCTGGAGCGGATCAAGAACAGCTTCAACTCCTACCCTCTGGATCGCCTGGCCATTGTGGGTGCAGCGGCGGCCTTCGAGGACCGCGAGTACTTTGCCAAGACCTGTCAGCTGGTGATCGACAGCCGCGAGTGGGTGGTGGCGCAGTTGCAGGCCAAGGGTTTTGAAGTGCTGCCGTCGGCGGCCAACTTCATCTTTGCCCGCCACCCGCAGCACGACGCAGCCGGCCTGGCGGCCAAGCTGCGTGAGCAAGGGGTGATCGTGCGTCACTTCAAGCAGGAACGGATTGCCCAATTCCTGCGCATCAGCATCGGCACGCCGGAGCAGAACCAGGCGCTGATCGACGGGTTGGGGCAGCTTTAAGCCGCAGGCTGCAAGTTAGAAGCCCAGAGCCAATGCTTGGAGCCTCTGGCTTGCAGCTACAAGCTTGTAGCTGCAGCCACCGGCTGCTCTCACTCGTGGTGCGGCTCGCCGAGGAAGGTCAGGGAGCTGAACAGGCCGCGTGAAGCCACATCCGGGTCGTCCTTGAGCGGTACTTCAAGCTCTGCGGCAATCACGTTCAAGCCTTCATTTCTCACCAACACTTGAGCGCGTCCCTGGGCATCGGTTTCGGTGCTCAGGGTGCTCGGTGCATTGCGGTAGTCGCCGATCAACTTGACCCCAGCCACGGGCTGCCCATCCAGCAGTACCCGTACCGGCAGGCTATTGCCCTGGCCCACGGTCAGCGGGTCGACTTCCGGCAGGATCAGCAGCTTGAGGTGTTCCAGCTTGGGCAGCTTCGCCCCCGCTTGATAGATCGCCAGGCTGTACTTGAAGGTGTGGGTCGAGGCGATGGCCCCCGGGACTTTGCTGCGCCCCTGGTTGACCCAGCGTTTGTCCGCCGTTTGCGACCACGGACCGTTGTCCAGCGCCACGGCCAGCACCGCCGCTGGCTTGAGTGGTTGCAGGCGCGCGTGGTCGGCCAGGCGTTGCACGCTCACCGGAATCATTCTGGCTGCGGCGTCGTAGGCCCAGGCACCACTGACCTTCTTGGCCTTGAAGGCGTCGTCTTCGGCGCCGTGGCCGTAGATCACTTCGATATTGCCGCGGCGCTGTTCGGTCCACAGACCGTGGGCCGAGGCCTGGGTTGTACCCAGGGTGGCGAGCAGGCCCAGCAGGGCGATTGATTTGAGGTTGTGCATGGCGATTTCCGGCTACAGGTTGAGTGTCAGGCTGACGGTGAAGTTGCGCGGCTCGCCGGGCGTGACCCAGTAGTTGCTGTAGGAGCGCTCGTAGTACTTCTCGTCGAACAGGTTGTTCAGGTTCAGGCCCAGGGTCAGGTTGTCACTGGCCTTGTAGTGGGCCAGCAGGTCCAGGGTGCGGTAGGCGGGCAACTCGAAGCGGCCTCCGGCCTCGCCCGAGCGATCGCCGACGTAGGTCAGGGCGGCGCCGACGTCCGAGCCTTTGAGTCGTCCGCCCTGGAACTCATAGACGCCCAACAGGCTGCCACTGTGCTTGGCCACGCCGAGTATGCGACTGCCGGCGGGGATCGCCCGATCACCCTTGGTGACCTCGGCATCGATCAGCGCATAGGCACCAATCACCCGCACCGCATCGCTCAACTGGCCGGTCACTTGCACGTCGAAGCCCTGGCTGCGGGCCTTGCCCACGGCGCGGCTGGAGTCGGTGCCGGGGTCCAGGGCCAGGACGTTTTCCTTGTCGATATGGAAGGCGGCGAGGGTGGCGCTCAGGCGTTCGTCGAACAGCTCGCTCTTGATCCCCACTTCATAACCGACCCCTTCCTCGGGCTTGAAGGTCTTGCCGGCCGCATCCAGCCCGTTGTTGGGCTTGAACGAGGTGGAGGCGTTGGCGAACAGGCCCAACTGCGGAGTCAGTTGATAGAGCAGGCCGGCGCGCTGGGTCAGGGCGTCGTGGCTCTGGCGGCTGCGCTTGCCGGTGGTGTGGTCGTCGATCCGTTGCTCGAAATGTTCAAAGCGGGCGCCGAGCATGCCGCGCAAGCGGTCGTTGAAGACAATCTGGTCCTGCAGGTTGAGGGCCTGGCTTTCGACATGTTCGAAAAAGTCCGTGCCGGAACGTTTGCCGTTGGGCTTGGCCTGGCCGTAGATCGGGTCGTAGATGTCGACAGCGTAGGCGCCGCCGGCGATGGTGGTGACCCGCTCGTTCTTGCGGTAGTTCTCGTATTCGCTGCCGATCAGCAGTTCGTGCTGCCAACTGCCGATGTCGAACAGGCCGCGCAGTTCCAGTTGGGTGATGCTGTCGTGCCAGTTGTTGTCGCGCTCGCGATAGCGCCGGTTGACGGTGTGCTGGTCGGCATTCAACGGGCGGGTTTCCGAGGCAAAGCCCCACAACTTGCCTTCCTTGTAGTGGCTGGCCAGGCGCAGCTTCCAGCTGTCGTTGAGGTGATGTTCCAGGGCGGCCTGGAGCATGGTGTTGTGGTTGTCGATGTTGCCGTCGTTGGGTTCACCGAGGAAGGTCGAGCGCGAGACGCCGCTCCAGCGATTGTTGGGCGCGACGATGCCGCGGTCGAAGGTCGAGCTGTGGCGCACGAACTCGCTCTCCACCAAGAGGCTGGTGTCCGGGTTCAGCTGCCAACTGAAGGAGGGGGCGACGAACAACCGGCGGCTGTCCACATGGTCGCGGAAGCTGTGGTTGTCCTCCACCGCCAGGTTGACCCGGGACAGCAGGTTGCCCTGGTCATCCAGCGGGGTGTTGAGGTCCAGGGCGGTGCGGTAGCGGTCCCAGCTGCCGGCGCTGGTCTGCAGGGTGGCGAAGGCTTCGGGCTGAGGTTTCTTGGTGACGATGTTCACCGTGCCGCCGGGATCGCCCCGGCCATAAAGGCTGGCCGCCGGTCCCTTGAGCACTTCGATGCGTTCGATATTGGCCGCATCCGGGGTGCTGGGATAACCGCGATTGGCGCTGAAACCGTCCTTGTAGAACTCCGAGGTGGTGAAGCCGCGCACGCTGTATTCATACAGGGTCAGGCCGCCGAAGTTGTTCTGCTTGGAGACTCCGCCGGCGAACTCCAGGGCCCGCTCGACGTTACTGCTGCCCAGGTCCTTGAGCACGCTGGCGGGGATCACGCTGATGGACTGCGGGATATCGCGGATTGCCGTGTCAGTCTTGGTGGCGCTGGCCGAGCGAGTGGCCCGGTAACCTTTGACCGGGCCGCTGGCAGACTCGTATTCGGTGGTGATGCGGGTGGTTTCAAGTTCCAGCGACTGCGGTTCTTCGGCAAGCAGCGGGTCTGCCAGCAGGCCCAGGGTCAGGCCTGCCAAGGGGAGGATTTTTCGGGACGTCATCGGGCTGTTCCAATAGCAATATTGAAACAATATAACATGACTGATGAGAATGTATGTTGTTAGCCCGGCATGGCCGGGCGCACATTCACTCTTCTTCTTTGACCGGTGCGGGCGGTGGACGCAGGCCGATTTCTGCGGTCAGCTTGAGTTCCTTGCCGTTGCGCATGACCTGGATCGAGACTTTGTCCGTCGGCTTGATCCGTGCCACCTGATTCATCGAACGACGACCATCGCCGGCGGGTTCGCCGTCGATGCTGAGGATCACATCACCCAGCTGCATACCGGCCTTCTGCGCCGGACCGTCGCGGAAGATCCCGGCCACCACGATTCCAGGCCGCCCGGCCAGGCCGAAGGACTCTGCCAGCTCCTGGGTCAGCGGCTGCA
The DNA here is from genome assembly GCF_017491625.1 of Pseudomonas sp. 50_B. Lineage (NCBI taxonomy): Bacteria > Pseudomonadati > Pseudomonadota > Gammaproteobacteria > Pseudomonadales > Pseudomonadaceae > Pseudomonas > Pseudomonas sp. 50_B. The sequence goes on along the minus strand of NZ_JAFGYX010000008.1, from coordinate 126,839 downwards.
CTTCGATGCCCAGCCAGCCCCGGATCACCTGGCCATGCTCGATGATCGATTTCATCACCTCCATGGCCAGTTTGATCGGGATCGCGAAGCCGATGCCCTGGGAACCGCCGGACTTGGAGAAGATGGCGGTGTTGATCCCGGTCAGGTTGCCGTTGGCGTCTACCAGTGCGCCACCGGAGTTGCCTGGGTTGATCGCGGCATCGGTCTGGATGAAGTCTTCGTAGTTGTTCAGGCCCAACTGGTTGCGCCCGGTGGCGCTGATGATGCCCATGGTCACGGTCTGGCCGACCCCGAACGGGTTGCCGATGGCCAGGGCGACATCACCGACACGGACGCTTTCCGAGCGGCCGACGGTGATCGAAGGCAGTTTTTTCAAGTCGATCTTGAGTACCGCCAGATCGGTTTCCGGATCGCTGCCGATGACCCTTGCCAGGGTTTCACGGCCATCCTTGAGCGCCACCACGATCTGCTCGGCGCCGGAGGTCACGTGGTTGTTGGTCAGCAGGTAGCCTTCGGGGCTCATGATCACCCCGGAACCCAGGCTTGACTCCATGCGCTGCTGCTTGGGCAGGTTGTCGCCGAAGAAACGCCGGAACTGCGGGTCTTCAAACAGCGGATGCGCGGGTTTGTTGATCACTTTGGTGGTGTACAGGTTGACCACCGCGGGCGCGGCAATCAGTACCGCATCGGCGTAGGAGACTGGCCCCTGCTGGGTACTGGTGCTTTGCGGAGCTTGCTGCAGGTTGACGTCCAGGCTGGGTAGCCCGACCCATTGCGGATAACGCTGAATAATCAACAACGCGATAAGCACGCCGGCCAGTAGCGGCCAGCCAAAAAAACGCAGAGCCTTGAGCATTGAGCAAGTCCTGGGTGGTTACGAAGGGCTGCGCACGGCCCATAATGTCGCGCATTATACGAGGCCGCGCGCGCCTCTGAACGGGATATTTAGGAGTCTTTTATGGCCGTTGCCCTGAGCACACTGGTGGAAGAAGCGGACCGCTACCTGGGCAGTTCACGTATCGCCGACTATTGCCCCAATGGCTTGCAAGTCGAAGGACGCCCGCAGGTGATGCGCATCGTCAGTGGCGTGACCGCCAGCCAGGCGTTGCTGGACGCAGCCGTGGAGGCCAAGGCCGATCTGGTGCTGGTGCATCACGGCTACTTCTGGAAAGGCGAGAACCCCTGCATCACCGGAATGAAGCAGCGTAGGTTGAAAACCCTGCTCAGGCACGACATCAGCCTCTTGGCCTATCACCTGCCCCTGGACCTGCACTCGGAGGTGGGCAACAACGTGCAGTTGGCCCGGCAGTTGGATATCACCGTGGAAGGCCCATTGGACCCGGAGAACCCCAAGGTCGTCGGTCTGGTCGGTTCCCTCAGCGAACCCATGACGGCGCGGGACTTTGCCCGGCGGGTGCAAGAAATGATGGGCCGCGAACCCTTGCTGATCGAAGGCAGCGAGATGATCCGTCGGGTCGGCTGGTGCACCGGCGGCGGCCAGGGCTACATCGACCAGGCGGTCCAGGCCGGCGTTGACCTGTACCTGAGTGGTGAGGCTTCGGAACAGACCTTCCACAGCGCCCGGGAAAACGACATCAGCTTCATTGCTGCCGGTCACCACGCCACTGAGCGTTACGGCGTCCAGGCCCTGGGCGACTACCTGGCCCGGCGCTTCGCCCTGGAGCATCTGTTCATCGACTGCCCCAACCCGATCTGACCCCGTGCAGGAGCCGGCTTGCCGGCAAAAAGATCTTCAGCCCTGAAGTGCGCTTGCAAGCGCCTTCGCTGGCAAGCCAGCTCCTATAGAGGGGGCGTTTGGGGGCTAACGGAGCGGTATATTCATATACCGTTTCGTTCTAGTTGGCGTCCTGATTAGAAGCAGGTCGCTGTGCTAGCATGCCCCGCTCGAACACGGCCCGCTGGCCGTCCATAAGAAAGCTTTCGTGAGTAGCCATGGTCGACAAACTGACGCATCTGAAACAGCTGGAGGCGGAAAGCATCCACATCATCCGCGAGGTGGCCGCCGAGTTCGACAACCCGGTGATGCTGTACTCCATCGGTAAAGACTCCGCCGTGATGTTGCATCTGGCCCGCAAGGCGTTCTTCCCCGGCAAGCTGCCGTTCCCGGTGATGCACGTCGATACCCAGTGGAAATTCCAGGAAATGTACAAGTTCCGCGATCGCATGGTCGAGGAACTGGGCCTGGACCTGATCACCCACGTCAACCCGGATGGCGTGGCCCAGGGCATCAACCCGTTCACCCACGGCAGTGCCAAGCACACCGACATCATGAAGACCGAGGGCCTCAAGCAGGCTCTGGACAAGTACGGTTTCGACGCCGCATTCGGCGGTGCCCGTCGCGATGAAGAGAAGTCCCGCGCCAAGGAGCGCGTCTACTCGTTCCGCGACAGCAAGCACCGCTGGGACCCGAAGAACCAGCGCCCCGAGCTGTGGAACGTCTACAACGGCAAGGTCAACAAGGGCGAGTCGATCCGCGTGTTCCCGCTGTCCAACTGGACCGAGCTGGACATCTGGCAGTACATCTACCTGGAAGGCATCCCGATCGTGCCGCTGTACTTCGCCGCCGAGCGTGAAGTGATCGAGAAGAACGGCACCCTGATCATGATCGATGACCAGCGCATCCTCGAGCATCTGTCCGATGAAGAGAAAGCCCGCATCGTCAAGAAGAAAGTGCGTTTCCGTACCCTTGGCTGCTACCCGTTGACGGGCGCGGTGGAGTCCGAGGCCGAGAGCCTGACGGACATCATCCAGGAAATGCTCCTGACGCGAACTTCCGAGCGCCAGGGTCGGGTCATCGACCATGATGGCGCCGGCTCGATGGAAGATAAAAAACGTCAGGGTTATTTCTAAGGGGCTGTCATGTCGCATCAATCTGATTTGATCAGCGAGGACATCCTCGCTTACCTGGGCCAGCACGAACGCAAAGAGCTGCTGCGCTTTCTCACCTGCGGTAACGTCGACGACGGCAAGAGCACCCTGATCGGGCGTCTGCTGCACGACTCGAAGATGATCTACGAAGACCATCTGGAAGCCATTACCCGGGATTCGAAGAAGGTCGGCACCACCGGTGACGACATCGACCTGGCGTTGCTGGTCGATGGCTTGCAGGCCGAGCGCGAGCAGGGCATCACCATCGATGTCGCCTATCGTTATTTCTCCACCGCCAAGCGCAAGTTCATCATCGCCGACACCCCCGGCCATGAGCAGTACACCCGCAACATGGCCACCGGTGCTTCCACCTGTGACCTGGCGATCATCCTGGTGGACGCCCGCTACGGTGTGCAGACCCAGACCCGTCGTCACAGCTTCATCGCCTCCCTGCTGGGCATCAAGCACATCGTCGTGGCCATCAACAAGATGGACCTCAAGGACTTCGATGAAGGTGTGTTCGAGTCGATCAAGGCCGACTACCTGAAGTTTGCCCAGGGTTTGAAGATCCAGCCCACCAGCCTGCACTTTGTGCCAATGTCGGCCCTCAAGGGCGACAACGTGGTGAACAAGAGCGAGCGTTCGCCCTGGTACACCGGCCAGTCGCTGATGGAAATTCTCGAGACTGTGGAAGTGGCCGGTGACCGCAACTTCACCGACCTGCGTTTCCCGGTGCAGTACGTCAACCGTCCGAACCTGAACTTCCGTGGTTTTGCCGGCACCCTGGCCAGCGGCATCGTGCACAAGGGCGACGAAGTCGTGGTGCTGCCGTCGGGCAAGAGCAGCCGGGTCAAGTCCATCGTCACCTTCGAGGGCGAGCTGGAGCAGGCCGGTCCAGGCCAGGCCGTGACCCTGACCATGGAAGACGAGATCGACATCTCCCGCGGCGACCTGCTGGTGCATGCCGACAACGTGCCGCCGGTCACCGACAGCTTCGAAGCCATGCTGGTGTGGATGGCTGAAGAACCGATGCTGCCGGGCAAGAAGTACGACATCAAGCGCGCCACCAGTTACGTGCCGGGTTCGATTGCCAGCATCAATCACAAGATCGATGTGAACACCCTGGAAGAGGGCGCGGCCAGCGCGCTGCAACTGAACGAGATCGGCAAGGTCAAGATCAGCCTCGACGCGCCGATTGCCCTGGATGGCTACGAGAGCAACCGCACCACCGGTGCTTTCATCGTTATCGACCGCTTGACCAACGGCACCGTCGGCGCCGGCATGATCATCGCCCAGCCAGTGGCCCATGGCAGCGCCACCCACCATGGCAAGCTGGCTCATGTGGCCACCGAAGAGCGTGCCCAGCGCTTCGGCCAGCAACCGGCCACCGTGCTGTTCAGCGGCCTGTCGGGCGCGGGCAAGAGCACCCTGGCCTACGCGGTGGAACGCAAGCTGTTCGACATGGGCCGTGCGGTGTATGTGCTCGATGGCCAGAACCTGCGGCACGACCTGAACAAGGGCCTGCCACAGGATCGTACCGGGCGTACCGAGAACTGGCGCCGTGCGGCTCACGTGGCCCGTCAGTTCAACGAAGCTGGCCTGCTGACCCTGGCCGCGTTCGTGGCGCCGAGTGCCGAAGGGCGCGAGCAGGCCAAGGACCTGATCGGCAAGGATCGTCTGTTGACGGTGTATGTCCAGGCATCGCCTGCGGTGTGCGCTGAGCGTGATCCTCAAGGCCTGTACGCTGCCGCTGGGGACAACATCCCGGGCGAGTCCTTCCCCTATGACGTTCCGCTCAACGCCGATCTGGTGATCGACACCCAGGCGCTGTCGGTGGAAGAGAGCGTCAAGCAGGTGCTGGACCTGTTGCGTGGCCGCGGCGTGATCTAAGCCGTAGCAAAAAGCCCGCAGCCGAGTGATCGGCTGCGGGCTTTTTTGTGCGCTGCAGATAGCGTCAGCCGGCCAGGACGGTGCAGCTACGCAGGCGCTGGCCTGCCAGCGAACAGGCCCTCAGGGCTTTGCCGGATACTCGCGATGCAGTTCTTCCAGCAGCGCGTCCTTGTCCAGCCACTGCTGGTTGATCCAGCCCTGGAATGCCTGGCGATAGCTCGTGTCCTGCTCGTAATTCTTGCCAATGAACTGCGGTGGAATCTGCACTTCCTCAAAGCGCACCACCACCTCCTTGACCCTGCCGCACAGCAGGTCCCAGAAACCGGGCCGGCCAGCGGGGTAGTGGATGGTCACATCGATGATCGATTGCAATTGCTCGCCCATGGCATCCAGGACAAAGGCGATGCCGCCGGCCTTGGGCTTGAGCAGGTAGCGGAACGGCGACTGTTGCTGGGCATGCTTGCCTTCGGTGAAGCGCGTGCCCTCGACGAAGTTGAAGATCCCCACCGGGTTGTTGCGGAACTTCGCGCAGGTCTTGCGGGTGGTTTCCAGGTCCTTGCCCTTTTTCTCCGGATGCTTTTCCAGGTAGGCCTTGGAGTAGCGCTTCATGAACGGAAAGCCCAGGGCCCACCAGGCCAGGCCAATCACCGGCACCCAGATCAGCTCCTGCTTGAGGAAGAACTTCAGCGGGCGGATGCGGCGGTTGAGCACGTACTGCAGGACCATGATGTCGACCCAGCTCTGGTGGTTGCTGGTGACCAGATAGGAGTGCTGGTAATCCAGGCCTTCAAGGCCTTTTACGTGCCAGCGGGTGCGGCACACCAGCTGCATCCAGGCCTTGTTATTGCTGATCCAGGCTTCGTGGGTGTGGTTCATCAGCCAGTGGGTGAAGCGCTGGGTGAGGGCGAAGGGCAGGGCCTTGCAGATCGCCACGCAGAACAGGAACGAGCACAGCAGGATGGTGTTCAGCGCCAGCAGGATCGAAGCGATGATCCCGCGCACGGCGGCAGGTAGGAATTCCAGCATTTAGACATCCATGGGTCGGTTGGCGGCTTGAATCGCGGTCAGGGCGATGGTGTAGACAATGTCATCCACCTGGGCGCCCCGAGGCAGGTCGTTAACAGGCTTGCGCAGGCCTTGCAGCATCGGCCCCAGGCTCACGCAATCGGCACTGCGTTGCACGGCCTTGTGGGTGGTGTTGCCGGTGTTCAGGTCGGGGAACACGAAAACCGTGGCCTTGCCTGCCACCTGGCTGTTGGGGGCCAGTTGCCGGGCGACGTTTTCGTTGGCCGCGGCATCGTATTGCAGCGGGCCGTCGATCAACAGCGAACGCTGGGCTTCATGGGCCAGCAGGGTCGCCTCGCGGACTTTCTCCACTTCTTCGCCGCTGGCCGAGTCGCCGCTGGAGTAGCTGATCATGGCCACTCTTGGGGTAATGCCGAACGCCGCCGCCGAGTCGGCACTCTGCAGGGCGATCTCCGCCAGTTCGCTGGCGCTGGGGTGCGGGTTCATCACGCAGTCGCCGTAGACCAGCACCTGTTCGGGGAACAGCATGAAGAAAACCGAGGACACCAGGGTGCAGCCCGGGGCGGTCTTGATCAGTTGCAGGGCCGGGCGGATGGTGTTGGCGGTGGAATGGATGACCCCCGATACCAGGCCATCCACCTCATCCAGGGCCAGCATCACGGTGCCGATCACCACCGGGTCCTCCAGTTGCTGCTCGGCCATGGGGGCGTTGAGGCTCTTGCTCTTGCGCAGGGCCACCATGGGCTCCACGTAGCGCTCGCGAATCAGGTCCGGGTCGAGAATCTCCAGGCCTTCGGGCAACTCGATGCCCTGGGCCCGGGCTACCGCATGCACTTCCTCTGGCTTGGCCAGCAGTACACAACGGGCGATGCCCCGGGCCTGGCAGATGGCGGCGGCCTGTACGGTCAAGGGTTCGCTGCCTTCGGGCAGGACGATACGCTTGTTGGCGTCCTGTGCCCGCTGGATCAACTGATAGCGGAACACCGCCGGCGACAGGCGCATTTCCCGCGGAGTGCCGCAGCGCTGGTGCAGCCAGTTGGCGTCCAGGTGGCTGGCGACGAAGTCGGTGATGATTTCCGCGCGCTCGCGGTCATCGATGGGGATTTCCTTGTTCAGGCCATTGAGCTGGTTGGCGGTGTCGTAGGACCCGGTGCTGACCGACAGTACCGGCAGGCCGGCGTTCAGGGCACCACGGCACAGATCCATGATGCGCGGGTCGGGCAGGGTGTCGCTGGTCAGCAGCAGGCCGGCCAGGGGCACACCGTTGATCGCCGCGAGACTCACGGCGAGGATGATGTCGTCGCGATCCCCCGGGGTCACCACCAGTACGCCGGGCTTGAGCAGTTCCACGGTGTTGCGCATGGTGCGGGCGCAAATGATGATCTTGGTCATGCGCCGGGTTTCATAGTCCCCGGCATTGAGCACCTGGGCGCCCATCAGGTCGGCTACGTCGCGGGTGCGCGGTGCGTTCAGTTCCGGCTGGAAGGGAATGCAGCCCAGCAGGCGGAAGTCGCCGCTGCGTAGCAAGGGCGAGTGCTCCTTCAAACGGGCGGAGAACGCCTCCATGCTTTCGTCGGTACGCACCTTGTTGAGGATCACCCCCAGCACTTTCGGGTCTCGCGGGCCGCCGAACAACTGCGCCTGCAGCTCGACCCGTCCCGACAGCTCGGTGAGCACTTCGTTTTCCGGAGCAGAGACCAGGATTACTTCGGCATCCAGGCTTTTGGCCAGGTGCAGGTTGACCCGGGCGGCGTAGCTGGCGCTGCGGGTCGGCACCATGCCTTCGACGATCAGCACGTCCTTGCCGATGGCGGCCTGCTGGTAGAGGGTGATGATTTCCTCCAGCAATTCATCCAGCTGGCCATCGCCGAGCATTCGCTCCACATGGGCCAGGCCCAGGGGTTGTGGCGGCTTCAGGCCGTGGGTCCGGGCTACCAGCTCGGTGGAGCGCTCGGGGCCGGTATCACCGGGGTGGGGCTGGGCAATGGGCTTGAAAAAGCCGACCTTGAGGCCGGCCCGTTCCAAGGTACGCACCAGCCCGAGGCTGATGGAGGTCAGACCCACACCAAAATCGGTGGGCGCGATAAAAAAAGTTTGCATGCGAGTTCTCAGAAGGTGCATGGCAAAGGCGACGGTCTGCAGCCGTCTGCCTGGTCGTCAGGCGCTAAGGTTATCGTTATCCGGTGCTTGAGCACACCAGCCGCAGTCAAAGCGCTGGCCTATTTTTTCCGCCCGCAACTGCGGGTCCAGTACCCAGGCCCGGGATTGCCAGGGCGGCAAGTGGCGCAGGTGCTGGGTATGCCCACAGGACAGTTCGGCCACCCAATGACCCTCTTCGTCCTGATGGAAACCGCAGATTGTCGAGTGATTTTTCACGTTCCGTTGGTCCGGGTTCCGTTCGCTTTCGAGCGATTGCTTCGCTAAACTTGCTCGTTCTTCATTCTTATGCAAAAGGTCCCGCCCCATGCTGATCGCCGCCAATAAGGCTGTCTCCATCGACTATACCCTCACCAACGATGCTGGTGAGGTCATCGACAGCTCTGCCGGCGGCGCCCCGCTGGTTTACCTGCAAGGCGCAGGTAACATCATTCCTGGTCTGGAAAAGGCTCTGGAAGGCAAGCAAGTCGGTGACGAACTGAACGTCTCCGTGGAACCTGAAGATGCCTACGGCGAATACGCTGCCGAACTGGTCAGCACCCTGAGCCGCAGCATGTTCGAAGGCGTCGACGAACTGGAAGTGGGCATGCAGTTCCACGCGTCCGCTCCGGACGGCCAGATGCAGATCGTGACCATCCGTGATCTGGACGGTGACGACGTGACCGTAGACGGCAACCACCCGTTGGCCGGTCAGCGCCTGAACTTCCAGGTCAAGATCGTTGCCATCCGTGATGCCAGCCAGGAAGAAGTTGCTCATGGTCACGTCCATGGCGAAGGTGGCCATCACCACTGATTTTCTGCGCTAAGCTCAAGCTTACTGGAGAGGCGCCCGAGGGCGCCTTTTTAGTCCGCGGCTTTTGGCTGTACTGTCGAGAGGCTGTTTTTCTGTAAGAACACAGGAATTTGGAGTTCGTCATGAGTGCTTTTCACGACCTTAAATTGAAAGCCCTGGATGGTCAGGAGCTGCCGCTCGCGCCCTTCAAGGGGCAAGTCGTGCTGGTGGTCAACGTCGCCTCCAAATGTGGTCTGACACCACAATATGCGGCGTTGGAGAATCTCTACCAGCAATACAAGGCCCAGGGATTCAGCGTGCTGGGGTTGCCCTGCAACCAGTTCGCCGGGCAGGAACCGGGCACCGAGCAGGAGATCCAGGAGTTTTGCAGCCTCAACTACGGGGTGACTTTTCCGTTGAGCAGCAAACTGGACGTGAACGGTCCCGAGCGTCATCAGCTGTACCGTTTGCTGGCGGGCGAGGGCGCGGAGTTTCCCGGGGATATCACCTGGAACTTCGAGAAATTCCTGTTGGGCAAGGACGGTCGGGTACTGGCGCGTTTCTCGCCCCGTACCGCTCCGGATGATCCGACTGTGGTCCAGGCCATCGAAAAAGCCCTGAGCTAAGCACTGCCGGGCCCCTCTTTCACGCCGCTGCAATGCGGCGTTTTTGCATCTAAATCACTCAAATCAATAATGCTGTGCAGCACTGTGAGGGGGCCATATTATTCTCATCATAAGTGCGCCGGGGCAGGTACCCGGCGCAGTCTTGTGCGTCGAGTATCGACTCGAGCCTTTTTGTCGGAGTGCAGCATGCCTGTTCAAGCCTTGTTCAAACCCTTTCAACTCGGCGCGCTGGAGCTGCCGAGCCGCGTAGTGATGGCGCCGATGACCCGTTCGTTTTCTCCGGGTGGCGTGCCCAACGCCAAGGTCATCGAGTATTACCGTCGCCGCGCTGCTGCGGGTGTCGGCCTGATCATCACCGAGGGCACCACGGTGGGGCACCAGGCCGCCAACGGTTACCCCAATGTGCCGCAGTTCCATGGCGAGGCGGCCCTGGCCGGGTGGAAGAAGGTGGTGGATGCGGTCCACGCCGAAGGTGGCAAGATCGTTCCGCAACTGTGGCATGTGGGTAATGTGCGGCGCCTGGGCACCGAGCCGGACGCCAGCGTGCCCGGCTATGGCCCGACCGAGAAGCTCAAGGACGGCAAGGTGCTGGTGCACGGCATGACCCACCAGGACATCCAGGAAGTGATCGCAGCCTTTGCCCAGGCCGCCAAGGATGCCCAGAGCATCGGCATGGACGGTGTGGAAATCCATGGTGCCCACGGTTACCTGGTGGATCAGTTCTTCTGGGAGGGCACCAACCAGCGCACCGATGAATACGGCGGCGATCTGGCGCAGCGCTCGCGTTTCGCCATCGAGTTGATCCAGGCGGTGCGGGCTGCCGTCGGCCCGGATTTCCCGATCATCCTGCGTTTCTCCCAGTGGAAGCAGCAGGATTACAGCGCGCGTCTGGTGCAGACCCCGGAAGCTCTGGGCGCCTTTCTCAAGCCGTTGGCAGATGCAGGTGTGGATATCTTCCACTGTTCGACGCGACGCTTCTGGGAGCCGGAGTTCGAAGGCTCGGACCTGAACCTGGCAGGCTGGACCCGCAAGCTCACCGGCAAACCCACCATCACCGTGGGCAGCGTCGGCCTGGACGGCGAGTTCCTGCAGTTCATGGTCAACACCGACAAGGTGGCGCAGCCGGCCAGCCTGGAAAACCTGCTGCAGCGCTTGAACAACGACGAGTTCGATCTAGTGGCCGTGGGTCGGGCGCTGCTGGTGGACCCGGATTGGGCGCAGAAAGTCCGTGAAGGCCGTGAGCAGGACATCCTGCCGTTCAGCCGTGAAGCACTGACGACCCTGGTCTAACTTCTGGCCCCGGGCGGTGAGGGGGGCAGCCTCCTTGCCGCACCTAGTGCCTCTGTGGCGCTGCGTGGTTCCAGCGCTGCTTCGATCATCCCTTCGTAATCCACGACCGGCGCTGGCTGGCAGACACTGCGCAACTGATCCTCAAACTGTGCGATCACGGCCGGCCAGCCCTGGCGGCTGGCGTGTTGCCGGGCGTTGAGACGTACCCGGCGCAGGGTTTCCGCTTCCTCCAGCAGCCAGCCGGCGGCCTCACAGAACGCGCCTTCATCCCCGGGCATGGCCAGCACGCCGTTGTAGCCATGGCGGATATGCTGGGCTGCCGCGGCCTGATCGTAGGCCACCACCGCCAGCCCGGAAGCCAGGGCTTCCAGCACCACATTGCCGAAGGTTTCCGTGAGGCTGGGAAACAGGAACACATCCCCCGAAGCGTAATGGGCCGCCAGGGCTTCACCCCGCTGACTGCCACAGAACAGGGCCTCGGGCAGGCTTTTCTCCAGGGCGGCGCGTTGTGGGCCGTCACCCACCACGATCAGTTTCATCTTCCGCTGTGGATAAGTGGCCTTGAGCTGCTCGAAGCAGCGCTTGAGCAGGCTCAGGTTCTTCTCCGGGGCCAAGCGCCCGACATGGATCACCGCCAGATCATCGTTGCCCAGGCCCCAGCGGGTGCGCAGCTCATTGAGGCGTTTGGCCGGATGGAACAGTTGGCTGTCGACGCCACGGGACAGCAGGGCCAGGCGTTCGAAGTGCCGACGCTCCAACTCCAGGCGCTGACTGGCGCTGGGCACCAGGGTCAGCTTCGAACGGTTGTGGAACCAGCGCAGGTAATGGGTCAGCAAGCGCGTCAGCAAACCCAGGCCGTACTGGCTGGAATACTGCTGGAAGTTGGTATGGAAGCCACTGACCACCGAAATTCCCAGACGTTTCGCCGCCCGCAGCGCGGACAGCCCCAGCGGGCCCTCGGTGGCGATGTAGAGCACGTCCGGGCGTTGGCGTTTCCAGCGTCGCAGCAGTTTATGCATCGACGACTGGCCCCATTGCAGCCCCGGGTATCCCGGCAGCGGCCAGCCGCGGCACAGCATCAGGGCCTCGTCGCTGGGACGGCTCTGATCACAACCCTGGCGCGGACGCACCAGTTCCACCTGATGCCCACGGGCACGCAGGCCATCACACAGGCGGCCAAGGGTATTGGCCACGCCATTGATTTCCGGTGGGAAGGTTTCAGTGATGAGGGTGATGTGCAGAGCTGTCGTCATGACCTCAGTGTCGACTGAGGCCATGTCGTCATTGTGACGTCTGGATGATGGATTTATGACACGTCAGCCTTATTTGGCCGGCAGGTTCTCCATCCCGCGCTCACGCACCCAGAAGAGCGTCGCACCGGCCACGGCGGCCGGCATCATCAGGATGTTGACGAAGGGGATCATCAGCGCCAGGTAGACGATGCCGCCAAAACCCAGGCTCTGCCAGCGCTTCTGCCGCAGCCAGACGATCATCTCCTGCCAGCTCATCTTGTTGTTATCCGCCGGGTAGTCGATGTACTGGATGGCCATCATCCAGACGCCGAACAGCAGCCACAGCGGCGCGGCAATCAGGTTGACCACCGGGATCAGCGACAGGATGAACAGGCCGATGGCCCGGGGCAGGAAGTAGCCGAGCTTGCGCATTTCCCGGGATAGGGTGCGGGGGATCATGGCGATCAGTTCGCCCCAGCTGAAGGGCGGGAAATCGTCAGTGCCACGCACCACGATTTCGACTTTTTCCGATAGAAAGCCGTTGAAGGGAGCGGCAATGATATTGGCCAGCATGGTGAAGGTGAAAAACACCATCAACACCACCAGCACCATGAACAGCGGCCAGAGGATGTAGCTCAGAAAGCTCAGCCATTGCGGCAGGGTCGGCATCAGGGTGTCGATCCACAGGCTGAACTGGTGGCCGGCGAAATAGATCAATCCGATGAACAACACCAGGTTGATCACCAGGGGCAGTAGCACGAACAGGCGCAGGCCGGGACTGAGGACCAGTTTCAGGCCTTCACGCAGGTATTGCGGGCCGGACAGTACGGGGGCGGGCATAGAACGCTCCGAGCAGATGGAAAACGCGCCGACCTTACCGGCTTTACCCGGGGGGCGAAAGCACCGTGAACAGGTCGACATCAACGGTAACAAAGACCCTTTCAAATGGGCCTGCTGAGGATAGAGACCGCCTATGAGCTGGATTGTTAAACCGTATTTCCTTAATCTTCGCCCCCTCTATACGCTTCACCCATTATTTTTTGGACGGTCGAGTTCAAGCCTTCCCCAAGGTTTCACCGTCCTTTTTTATTCCAGCCGGCAATCCGGCGTTCCGCGCCAGGGCACCCGGGCCGGTCGATAGGAGTGAGTCATGTCTGAAGTACGCCATTCGCGTGTGATTATTCTCGGTTCCGGCCCTGCCGGTTACAGCGCCGCCGTCTATGCCGCCCGTGCCAACCTGAAGCCGCTGCTGATCACCGGCATGCAGGCCGGTGGCCAACTGACCACCACCACTGAAGTCGACAACTGGCCTGGCGACGTGCACGGCCTGACCGGCCCGGCGCTGATGGAGCGGATGCGCGAGCACGCCGAGCGTTTCGAAACCGAAATCGTCTTCGACCATATCAATGCCGTGGACTTCGCTGCCAAGCCTTACACCCTGACCGGCGACAGCGCGACCTACACTTGCGACGCCCTGATCATCGCCACCGGCGCCAGCGCCCGTTACCTGGGCCTGCCTTCGGAAGAAGCGTTCATGGGCAAGGGTGTATCGGCCTGCGCCACCTGTGACGGTTTCTTCTATCGCAACAAGCCGGTGGCGGTGGTCGGTGGTGGCAACACCGCTGTCGAAGAAGCCCTGTACCTGGCCAACATCGCCAGCACCGTGACTTTGATCCACCGTCGCGAAACCTTCCGCGCCGAGAAAATCCTGATCGACAAGCTCAACGCCCGCGTGGCCGAAGGCAAGATCATCCTCAAGCTCAATGCCAACCTGGACGAAGTCCTGGGCGACAACATGGGCGTGACCGGTGCGCGCCTGAAGAACAACGACGGCAGCTTCGACGAGCTGAAAGTCGACGGCGTGTTCATCGCCATCGGCCACACCCCGAACACCTCGCTGTTCGAAGGCCAGTTGACCCTCAAGGACGGTTACCTGGTGGTGCAGGGCGGTCGTGACGGCAATGCCACGGCCACCAGCGTCGAGGGTATCTTTGCCGCTGGCGACGTGGCTGACCACGTTTACCGTCAGGCCATCACCTCGGCCGGCGCCGGCTGCATGGCGGCACTGGACACCGAGCGTTACCTGGACGGTCTGCAGAACGCTGCACACTGATTTCCAGGCGATAAAAAAACCGGCGCAAGCCGGTTTTTTTATGGGTGATGGTTTTGTCGGAGCCAGATCAGCGGCGAGTCAGCGGCTGGGCGGCGAACTTGACCCCGGCCAGGCCGTGGGCGATCAGGGCGCGGATATTGCCGTGGTCAGTGCCTTCGGGGGTGGCCAGTACCGAGCGGTAGTGCTCGCCGAAGGCGAGCAGGGCTTCTGTGTCGCTCAGGCCTTCCAACAGGGCCAGGCCCAGGGTCTTGCACGAGCCTTCGTTCTGCCCGGCGGCGTTTTCCACGCCACCGTTGTTGAAGGCCTGGGGCTGGTAGTCGTAACCGGCGGCGACAAAGGCCAGGGTGTCGGCAAAAGCGTGTTCACCGCTGTTCAGGCTGGCGCGCAGGGTGTTCAGATCAGTCATGGGACTTTCCTTTGGCGAACGCCGCTTGCTGCTCGGCGCTGGCTTCTTTCTGGTAGAGATTTTTCCATTCGGCGTAGGGCATGCCGTACACCACTTCACGGGCGTCATCGAGGCTGACCTCGATCTGGCGTTCGTCGGCCTCGGCCTTGTACCACTTGGACAGGCAGTTGCGGCAGAACCCGGCCAGGTTCATCAGGTCGATGTTCTGCACGTCCTTGCGGTTGTCCAGGTGGGCCACCAGGCGGCGAAAGGCCGCGGCTTCCAGTTCCAAGCGTTGTTGAGGGGACATAAGACTCACTGCACGTAGAGGGATGGGAATAGCCGCCAGCGGCCAATCAAAGCCGAATCGCTTTGACTGGCCGCTTGGCGCTAGCGACTTGCCGCTAACGTGATCGATACCGATTCGGCAAAGCGCAGGGCGTGGGGTTTGTCGACTTCGACTTCGGCGTACTGCACCGAGAGGTTGCCCATCACCAGGTCCAGCAGTTCCTGGGTCAGGCGCTCCAGCAAGGCGAAGCGATTGCCTTCGACGTGGGCAATGATTGCCTTGGTGATGGTGCGGTAGTTCAGCGCGTGATCGATGTCGTTGTCGCGCACCGCATCCTGGGCGGGGTACAGGATGGTCAGGTTGATCAGCACATCCTGCTTGTTGAGGATCTCTTCCTCGTTGATTCCGATATAGGTCCGCAGGAGCAGGTCCTTGACTCGGATACGAGCCATTCCTGGCTGAAGTTGTGGCATTGCTACTTGCTCCGTCCAATCAATTGCAGGAATTCCTGGCGAGTGGTGCTCGAATCGCGAAAGGCGCCGAGCATCACCGAGGTGTGCATGGTGGAATTCTGTTTCTCGACGCCGCGCATCATCATGCACATGTGCTTGGCTTCGATCACCACCGCGACGCCCGCGGCCTGGGTCACGCTTTGCACCGCGTCGGCGATTTCCCGGGTGAGATTTTCCTGGATCTGCAGGCGTCTGGCGAACATATCGACGATCCGGGCGATCTTCGACAGCCCCAGCACCTTGCCGGTAGGAATATAAGCCACATGGGCCTTGCCGATGAAGGGCAGCAGGTGATGTTCGCACAGGGAGTACAGCTCGATGTCGGCGACTATCACCATTTCGTCGCTGTCGGAGGCGAACAGTGCGCCATTGACGATCTCGTCCACCGACTGGCTGTAGCCATGACACAGGTACTGCATGGCCTTGGCCGCGCGCTTGGGGGTGTCGAGCAAACCTTCGCGCTCGGGGTCTTCACCGAGGCCCTTGAGGATCTCGCGGTAGTGTTGGGGCAGGGAAAGGCTCATGCAAGGTCCTCGTGGGGGCCGGCTTATTTGACGTGCCGCCCGCCGTTGACGGTCAAGGTGGTGCCGGTGACATAGGGGTTGTCCAGCAGGTAGCGCAGGCTCTGGTAGATCACTTCGCTGCCGGGTTCGATGCCCAGGGCGGATTTGGCCAGGGTCTTGGCGCGGTACGCCGCGTCGTCGTCGGGGTTGAACAATAGCAGGGCCGGAGCGATGCCGTTGACCTTGATTGCCGGGGCGTATTTTGCCGCGAAGGACAGGGTCAGGCTGTCCAGCCCGGCTTTGCTGGCGCAGTAGGCGATGTGCTTGCTGCTGCCCTTGCGGGTCACGTCGTCGCTGATGTGGATGATGTCCGCCGGGCTCGAACACTGCAGCAACTCTGCGCAGTGCAGGTTGATCAGGTAGGGCGCGAGCATGTGCACGCTGAACATCCGGGTAAAGGCGGCGCTTTCCTCGCCTGGGCTTTCTTCCAGCCACTCTGAGGCGTTGTGGACGATGGCCCGCAAGCGGTCGGTGTGGTGTTTCACCGCGCTGATCAGGGCCAGGATTCCGGCTTCGCTGGAGAAGTCGGCATGCAGCAGGATCGCGCCCTTTTCCCGCAAGGTCTGCAGGCCCGGGCGGTCGCTGCGGTAAGTGACGATCACCGGCTGCCCGTCTTCCAGCAGGCGCAGGGCGCAATGCAGGCCGACACGCTGGCTGGCACCAGTGATCAGGATCGGAGCGGAGGAGGTGTTCATGAAGGGCTCGCGTCGCGGGTAGGGGAAAACTATACCAGCGGTGGGACGGGTTGTGCCTGTTGCTCGGGGGCTGCGCTGGCAAGCCAGATCAGCAGCCGACTCCTGCGCAGTGTGCAGGAGCCGGCTTGCCGGCGAATCACGGATTCTGCGTCGAGGCGCTGGTCGGTAGCGGGCGCGCCGGTGTGCTGTTGAGCCAGTTAGCCAGCAGGCGGGTGGACATAGGAATGAAGAAGTAGACCATCAACGGGGTCAACGCCAGGGTGCTGACAAACACTCGGGGCAGCAGGCTCAGGTCGCTGAGCAGGGGACCTAAGACGAAGTTGAACAGCAGCGACACCGGGAAGAACGCCAGCCAGATGGCCACGGCCTGTTTCCAGCGCGGGGGTCGTTGTCCGGCTGCGCCGAACCAGCCATCGATACCGCTGACGCGATGTTCCGATGGGTGGGCAAACAAGTCGCTGCCCCGGGCCAGCCAGGCGGTGCGCGAGGCGGAGTGTTCCCAGGTGTGCAGGGTCTGTTCGTCGGCGAAGCGGAAGATGATCTGGAATTCGTCGTCGTCAGGTGGTGGGGCCAGAACGCCGGAACCCAGGTAGCCGGGAAAGTCGGTGGCCAGTTGTTCGCCTTCGCGCAGCCAGGCGATCAGGTCCTGGTAACGGCCGTCGGCAACGCGCCGGGCAACCATCAGGGTGACGGGTGAGGTAGACATTATGTATCTCCGTAAACCAATGCGCGGCCTGGGTAAGGCAGTCGCTGACGTGGCACCGGGGTAGTGGGCCGCGCCTGAATCAAGCAAGGATTATTCCTGATTGGCGCGAGGCTACCAATGACACCGGTCGGTTTTTCTCGCGCTTGAAGCATTTGCACCTGGGGAGAGTAGAATGGCCGCCACTTTGTTTACTGGTGTTTTCTCCCCAGATGCCCGTCATGACTGAACCTGTCCCTGTTGCTCCGGCTCCTGACCCTGCCCGTCAGGATGAGCTGTTTCCGATCCGTGAAGTGGCGCGCCTGACTGGAATCAACCCGGTGACCCTGCGAGCCTGGGAACGACGCTACGGTCTGATCCAGCCGACGCGCACCGAAAGCGGGCATCGCCTGTATTCCATGCACGATGTTGAGGCGGTGCGGGAGATTCTGGGTTGGATCGAGCGCGGTGTGGCGGTCAGCAAGGTCGGCAAGATTCTGGCCAAGAGCCGGGCAGACCAGGCTCAGGCCAAGGTGGCGGTGGACGATGGCCTGCAAGGTGAATATGGCCAGTGGCGCGATCAGTTGAAGCTGGCGGTGAGCGCTTTCGATGAAGAGCAACTGGAGCGTCTCTACGGCCAGGTCTTCTCCAGCTACGCCTTGCCGGTGGTATTCCAGGACATTTTCCTGCCGTTCTGGAAGCAACTGCTGCAGGACCGGGAGACTTTCGGTCAGACCAGCGAGTGGTTGTTTCTGGATGGTTTTTTGCGGGCGCGGATCACGCAAAGGCTGGTGTTGCAGCGTGCCACTCAGCACCGGCAACTGCTGCTGACGGCGCTCAGCCCGCAGTGCCGCGAACTGGAGCTGCTGGTGGCGGCGCTGATGCTCGGGCATGACCAGATCGGTGTCCGCCTGCTGGGGCCGGGAGCACCGCTGGATGAACTGACCCTGGTCTGCGAAAAACTCAAGCCTGTGGCCCTGGTGGTGTTTTCCAATCACGCGCCGACGGCGGAGTTGCCCAAGCGCCTCAAGCGTCTGGCGCTGACTCTGGACTGTCCATTGATGCTTGCCGGAGATGCGGCGGACCTGGCCCAGGAAAGCTTCAGCGGTTCGCCGGTGGCGTGCCTGGGAAATGAGGGGCGCCTGATGCAGAAGCGCCTGCGGCAGTTCCTCAGCGGTCGCCTGGATACCTGAAACGGCTCTCGGTCAGCTTCAGGCGTGCAGGGCCGGATGGGTATGGCGGTGCTGCTGGAGGATGAACTGGCGCAGGCGTTCGGTTTCTTCCGCGTCACTCTGATCCAGGCGATAGGCATAGAAACCGGCTTCGGTCTGGCGCTCGAAGCGCCCGTGCAGCGCAATCCGTTCATATCCCGAAGGGCTGAACCACTGGGCGAACTGCTTGGGGGGCCGGGTCCGGTTGCGGATCTCCAGCAATACGCCCTTGAACGACACCTCCCGCACCCACAGGCGTCCAGGCTGGCCCCTGGAGTTTTCCAGGGCCACCGGCTCTTCCAGCGTCAGGCGCCAGGGCCGGATCATGGGGCCGTCCTCGAAGATGCTCGGCACCCCCAGGCGCAGATGCAGGGCATGGAATTCGTCTTCCACCAGATGCAGGGGGAAGGTCATCTGCTGGTTGTCGAAATGGGCCTGGATGGTGACCTTTTCATTGGCAGCCAGACGGGTCAGCAGGTCACGGATCTGCGAGCCGCCATTGACCAGCAGGCTCGATGTGGCATCGCGCACATTGAGCTGCGGGTTGTGCTGCATGGTTTGGATGAAGTCCAGTTCATCCTGGGTGAGGAGAGCGTCACGCTGCATGATGTTGCTCGAAGGGTGAAGGACAAATCGGTGGGGAATATCCCTACAGACCACTAAATCTGCGACTTATTAGAGCCGTCGGTCGCCTTGAGGGCGGCGAGCTCGGCTTGCACTGCGGCCAGTTGCTGCTCCAGCTGGAGCAAGCGTTGCTGCGCCTTGATCTGCACACTGACGTCTTTCTGCACGCCAATGAAATAGGTCAGTTGATCGCTGTCGTTGAATACTGGGGTGATCGACAGTTCGTTCCAGAAGTGGCTGCCGTCCTTGCGATAGTTGCGCAGCACCTCGCGGCATGGCTGACCCTGGCTCAGGGCCTGGCGAATCCGTTCCAGCCCCGGCTGGTCACGGTCTCCGGACTGCAGGAAACGACAATCCTGATACAGCACTTCGTCGGCGCTGTAGCCGGTCAGTCGCTCGAAAGCCGGATTCACGTAAATCACGATGTTGTCTTCGCCTTCCTGTTCCGCGACCACAATCCCGTCGTTGGAGGCGTTGATCATCTTTTGCAGCAGATGAGCGTTGATCATCCCGAAGTTCCGCTATCAATCAGCAAGTGTTGAATTGAATTCTAAGTCACGCTGGCACGCTGTCCACAGGCGCTTTTGAGCGGTGCGGGCAGCAGAGGCGGGATTTTACTCCGTAGCTGGTAATATCCCAGTCTTTTAGTCAGCTTCAGGAACAGATTGATGAAAGTCGCCATCCTTTCCGGCTCGGTGTACGGCACGGCTGAAGAAGTCGCCCGGCACGCCGCCAAGCTCCTCAACGCCGCAGGTTTCGAGGCCTGGCACAACTCTCGGGCCACTTTGACCGAGCTTCAGGCCTTCGCACCGCAGGCGTTGCTGGCCGTGACCTCGACCACCGGCATGGGCGAACTGCCAGACAACCTGCTGCCGCTGTATTCGAGCATTCGCGATCAGTTGCCCGCCGCCTGGCGTGGGCTGCCCGGAGCGGTGATCGGCCTGGGGGATTCCAGCTACGGCGATACCTTCTGTGGCGGTGGCGAGCAGATGCGTGAGCTGTTTGCCGAGCTGGGAGTGGAAGAAGTGCTGCCGATGTTGCGCCTGGACGCCAGCGAGAGCGTGACCCCGGAAACCGATGCCGAGCCCTGGCTGGCCGAGTTGATCAGCGCCCTGCGGGGCTGACCGGCTGTTCCCGTAGCAGCGCCAGCCAGGCTTGCGCTGCCTTGGACAGATACGCGCCCTGGCGCCAGATGAAGGCAATGTCCCAGCGCAGATAGTCCGGGGCCTTCAGCGTCAGGCGCACCACCCCCGGCCGCACCAGGCCGCGGGCCACCACACTGGGCAGCAACACCACACCTTGACCGGCGGCCACCAGCGCCGCAAGAAAGTCTGCCTGGCCGCTACGTCCTCCCTCCTTTGGCGTGAAGCCCACCTGCTGGCAGGCCTGGAGCAGTCGGTCGTTGAGCACAAAGCTGCGCTGATAGAGGAGGAAGGGCGTATCGGCCAGTTCTTCCAGGCGCACCTGGGCGTTCAGCGCCAGGGGATGATCGGCGGGCAGCAAGGCATCCAGGGGCTCATCGCAGAAGGGTTGATAGGCAAACGCCGGGTCCTTGGGGGTCAGGCTGCCGCCCAGTTCCAGCTCGCCACTGCGCACGGCCTGCTCGACATTCAGGCTGCCGCCTTCGAGCAGTTGCACCTGGATATTCGGGTAGCGCCGGCGGTATTCGGCGAAACGGCTGGCGAACAGTGCATCGCTGCCCAGCAGCGGCAGACCCAGGCGCAGTTCACCCCGTGCCAGTTGGCTCAGGTCATCCAGTTCGCTGAGCAGTTCATGGCGCAGGCGCAGCATGTCCTCGGCCCGCTGCAGCACCACGCCGCCGGCGGCGGTGAGATGAATGTGCGAGCCCTGGCGCTCCAGCAGGGGCGTGCCCAGGCTTTGCTCCAGCTGCGCGATCTGCTTGCTGACCGCCGACTGGCTGATGTGCAGGGTCCTGGCCGCCTGGGTGAAACCGCCCTGGCGGATGACTTCGACAAAACTGCGCAGTTGTTTGAAATCCATGGTGGTAATTCCAGATTGGAATGGTTTCAAGTCTAACAATTCGCTTCGGTGATGCAGGGACTTTTCATAAAATGGGCCCCTGAGAGGACTCAACCACCATGAACATTTCCACCTGTAAACGCCTGGGCCGCCTGATTGGCGAATTGGCAGTGCTGCTGGCCATCTATTTTCTCGGTTGCCAACTGGCTACCTGGCTGCCCTGGCCGATTCCCGGTGGGGTCATTGGCCTTGCGCTGTTGCTGCTGGCCTTCGCCCTGGGCTGGGTCAAGCCGGCGGCCTTGCAACTGGGGGCCGGCCTGCTGATGGCGGAGATGCTGCTGTTCTTCATTCCGGCGCTGATGAGCTTGCTGGACTACGGCGGCCTGCTGCGTCAGGACGGCTGGCGGATTCTGCTGGTGATCGGTATCAGCACCCTGCTGGTGATGCTGGTGACCGCACTCACGGTGGAGATGGTCTGCCGCTGGAGGATGCGCCATGAAGCTTGAACTGATGCCGATGTTCTGGCTGGCCCTGACCCTGGGGGCGTATCTGTTCAGCCGCTGGATCTACCGGCGCACCGGGCGCTACCTGCTGTCGCCGTTGATCCTGGTGCCGGCCCTGCTGCTGGCAATTGCGGTGCCGCTGCACACCGCCTATGCCGAATACGCCGCCAACACCCACTGGCTGATGCTGGTGCTGGGGCCGGTGACGGTGGCCTTTGCGATTCCCATCTGGCAGCAGCGCCAGTTGCTGATGCGCCACTGGTCGGCCCTGTTGCTGGGCATGCTGGCGGGCAGCGCCGCGTCCATCGGCAGTTCCTTCGGCTTGGCGAAGATGCTGGCCCTGGACAGCTCGGTGACCCTGTCCCTGGTGCCACGTTCCATTACCACGCCGTTCGCCATGCCCCTGGCCCATGACCTGGGCGGCGTGCCTGAGTTGACGGCGGTGTTCGTGATGTTCACCGGGGTGTTCGGTGCCATGCTCGGCGGTGTGCTGCTGCGCTGGCTGCCCTTGCGCAGTGCCCTGGCCCGGGGCGCGCTGTTTGGTGTCGGCGCCCACGGAGCCGGAGTCAGCCGGGCCCATGAAGTCGGGGGTGAAGAGGGCTCGGTGGCCGGCCTGGTGATGGTGTTGACCGGGTTGCTTAACCTTTTCGCGGCCCCTTTGCTGGCGTCGGTGCTTTGACGCAAAGCCGCGGACCAGAGCCTTCTCTCCGGCTGACCCGCACGGTCATCAAGCTGGCTGTCAATGCAACTCCGCAGTCGATGCAAGCTGTCTAGACTCTGGGGGTTCCCTCATCCAATAAGAACCATCACCGAGGTCCTTGCCGTGAGCCTAGCCCCCGTTCAATCGACACCGAGTGTAAAAAAACAAGTCAGCGCCGTTGAGTGGCAAACCCGTCTGGACCTCGCCGCCTGCTACCGTCTGGTGGCCATGCACGGCTGGGACGACCTGATCTTCACCCATATCTCCGCCAAGGTGCCGGGCACCGAAGACTTCCTGATCAACCCCTTCGGCATGATGTTCCACGAGATCACCGCCTCCAGCCTGGTGAAGGTCGACCAGGCCGGTAACAAGCTGATGGACAGCCCCTTCGAGATCAACCCGGCGGGCTACACCATTCACAGTGCCGTGCACGCGGTGCGTCACGATGTGCTCTGTGTGCTGCATACCCACACGGCCGCCGGGGTCGCGGTGTCGGCGCAGAAGCAGGGCGTGCTGCCCATCAGCCAGCAGTCGCTGTTCGTGCTGTCGAGCCTGGGCCGTCACCCTTATGAGGGCGTGGCCCTGAACCCCGAGGAGAAAGAGCGGCTGCAGGCCGACCTGGGGGACAACAACTTCCTGCTGCTGCACAACCATGGCTTGCTGACCTGCGGCGCCAGCATCGCCGATACCTTCCTGATGATGTTCACCTTCCAGCGTGCCTGCGAGATCCAGGTGCTGGCGCAGAATGGCGGCGCCGAGCTGATTACCATTCCCGCGTCGATCCTGGCGGGGGCCAAGGCGATGATCGCCGGTGTCACCCGCAGTGCCCAGGGGATGGGGGGCGCACTGGCCTGGCCGGCCCTGTTGCGCAAACTCGATCAACTCGACCCGGGTTACAAAGTCTGATGCCTATCACCGAGATTCCTCTGTGTGTCTGGCGCAAGCGCGGCAAGGACTTTGTGTTTCGCGGCCAGCGCATTCGTTACTGGGTGGCGGGGCAAGGAGAGCCGCTGCTGTTGATCCATGGCTTTCCCACTGCCAGCTGGGACTGGCATTACCTGTGGCAACCCCTGGCGCGGCGCTATCAGGTGATCGCCTGCGACATGCTCGGCTTCGGCGACTCGGACAAGCCGCAGGACCATGAGTACAGCCTGCTGGAGCAGGCAGACTTGCAGCAGGCGTTGCTGGCCCATTTGCAGATCCAAGAGCCGCTGCACCTGCTGGCCCATGACTACGGCGACAGCGTCGCCCAGGAACTGCTGGCCCGGCATTATGAAGCGCGGATCGAGATCGCCAGCTGCGTGTTCCTCAATGGCGGTCTGTTTCCGGAAACCCATCGCCCGGTGCTGACCCAGAAGCTGTTGCTAAGCCCCGTGGGCTGGATGCTCGGGCGGGTGTTCAGTCGCCAGGGGCTGGCGAACAGCTTCCGGCAGATCTTCGGCCCCCAGACCGGTCCCAGCGAGTCGGTCCTGGATGACTTCTGGAGCCTGGTGCACAGCAACAACGGGCCGCGCATCCTGCACAAGTTGATCGCTTATATCCCCGAGCGACGGGCCCAGCGCGAGCGTTGGGTCGGCGCCATGCAACGTGGCGAGGTGCCGCTGCGGGTGATCGATGGCGCCCAGGACCCGATTTCCGGGGCGCACATGGTGGAGCGCTATCGCCAGCTGATCCCCGAGCCGGACACCGTGCTGCTGCCGGGCATCGGCCATTACCCGCAGATCGAGGCGCCGTTGCCGGTGCTCAAGCATTACCTGGGGTTTCGCGACACATTGCTCGCGCCGCCACGCCAGGCAATGGGTTCCTGAGCGCCTTGGGTCACTGTGTGGCCCAAGGCAGGGGCGTGCTCTGGTGCGGGCGGGGCGATTATCCCGCTGTCTTATTGGGCACCATTCAGGCCCGGACGTTTTTATTGTGACCGCCGGCTGGCTGTCCGACACTCGAAGAATTGTCCATTGGCCCTGCTGGAGTTCGGTATGAGTGAATCTGTGCGCTTGCAAGACAAAGTAGTGATCATCACCGGAGCCGGCGGCGGCCTGGGCCGGGCCCATGCCTTGCTGTTCGCCAGGCACGGGGCCAAGGTGCTGGTCAACGACCTGGGGGGCTCGGCCCAGGGCGAGGGCGCCAGTGCCTCGGCGGCCGATCGGGTGGTGGCGCAGATCCGCGAGGCTGGAGGCATCGCCGAGGCCAACCACGACTCGGTCACCGAGGGCGAAAAGATCGTGCAGAACGCCCTGGATGTGTTCGGCCGGGTCGATGTGGTGGTCAACAACGCTGGCATCCTGCGGGACAAGACCTTCCACAAGATGGACGACGCCGATTGGGACCTGGTGTACCGGGTGCATGTCGAAGGGGCCTACAAAGTCACTCGTGCCGCCTGGCCGCATCTGCGGGACCAGGCTTACGGACGGGTGATCTTCACCGCGTCCACATCAGGCATCTACGGCAACTTCGGCCAGTCCAACTACGGCATGGCCAAGCTCGGCCTGTACGGCCTGACCCGGACCCTGGCCATCGAAGGGCGCAAGAACAACATCCTGGTCAACGCCATTGCCCCGACCGGTGGCACGCGGATGACCGAGGGCCTGATCCCGCCACAGGTGTTCGAGCAGCTCAAGCCGGAACTGGTGAGCCCGCTGGTGGTGTACCTGGGCAGCGAGCAGTGCGAGGAAACCTCCGGCCTGTTCGAAGTGGGCGGCGGCTGGATCGGCAAGGTGCGCTGGGAGCGCAGCCTGGGCGCCGGTTTTGATCCGCGCCAGGGCTTTTCGCCCGACGATGTGGCGGCGCACTGGCAGCAGATCTGCGATTTCGAAGGGGCGGCCCATCCCAGGGACAACATCGAGGCACTCAAGGAGATGATGCAGAATCTGCAAAAGTACGCCCTCTGACGCTGCGCGGACCAGCCTTGTCCGGCGCTGATCGGCGGGCGCTTTTTCCAGGCTTGAAAGCCGCCAGGCAATGAACCGCCGGAGCCTGGGCTCCGGCGGTTTTACTCCTGTGGCGTTCGTCTCTATGCTCGACGGCTGGCGAACGCACAAGGAGCGCTTGAGATGTATGAATCAAAGGATCAGCCGGTACTGTCGCGACTGCTGTTTATCCGGCGTCTATGTGTTCACGGCCTGGTGGTCCTGGCCCTGATCAGCTTTTCGGTGTTGCTGGGCATCAGCGGTCTGCTGTACTTCGAGCAGGACATTTCCTTTCACGACGCCTTGTATGACGCAGCCATGATCCTCGGCGGCATCGGGCCCATCAACATGCCACAAACCCCTGGCGGCAAACTGTTTTTTGCCACCTACGGGCTCTACACCAACCTGGTGTTCGCCGCCACTCTGGGCTTGATCCTGTCACCGGTGGCGCATCGTCTGTTGCACAAGTTTCATTACGACGATGGTGATGACGACACCTTGTAAGGCCAACTGGGCCGTTGTCTTGCGCGCATAAAAAAGGCCGCTGCAAGAGCAGCGGCCAAGGTAAGACGTTAGATCAAGGAGCTACAAAATCAACGTCGGTGAACCTGGAGTAGTGGCCTGAACTGAATCTTTTCAAGCCAACTGGAAGTCTGTTTCGGGCAACGGGCGGCGGGCTCTTTGCGCGGCAGTGGCGTGGCGTTGTTTGCCGTGACTGCTAGGTAAGAATAAGCCCTGGCATGACCTGGAAAAATAGCCATTCAGGACAAGGACTATTACAGCTTGAGCAACAGTCCAGAGTGCGCAGCACCTGTATCGATGCACTTGATGGTCGCGTATCCAGCCCGTGGATACATCTCTGAACGGCCCCTGTGGCAAGGGCGCTAATCCTTTCGGGCGACAACTCGAATACCTCCTTGGTGCGCTTATCGGCCGTGGTACCCCGGCAGTAGGGTGAGGCCTCCTGTCACTCACCGGGGAAGACGCATGACAAGAACAACAATGCGCGCCATCTTCAAACCGCAGGCGCTGGCTGTTGCGGTAGCGCTGGGCTGCAGCGCTCAGGCGCAGGCGGTTTCGTTCAATATTGGGGAAATTGAAGGGCAGTTCGACTCATCGTTGTCCGTCGGCGCCAGTTGGGGCATGCGCGATGCCGACCGGGCGTTCGTCGGTACGGTCAACGGCGGCACCGCGCAGTCTTCCACCGGTGACGATGGCCGCTTGAACTTCAAGAAGGGCGAGACTTTCTCGAAGATCTTCAAGGGCCTGCACGACCTTGAGCTTAAGTACGGCGACACCGGCGTCTTCGTGCGCGGCAAGTACTGGTACGACTTCGAACTCAAGGACGAGGATCGCCAGTTCAAACCCATCAGCGACCACAACCGCAAGGAAGGCGCCAAGTCCTCGGGTGCACAGATTCTCGACGCCTTCGTCTACCACAACTACTCGATTGCCAACCTGCCGGGTACCGTGCGCGCCGGCAAGCAGGTGGTCAGTTGGGGCGAGAGCACCTTCATCGGCAACTCCATCAACAGCATCAACCCGGTGGACGTCTCGGCTTTTCGCCGCCCGGGGGCCGAGATCAAGGAAGGCCTGGTGCCGGTGAACATGCTGTTTGCTTCCCAGGGCCTGACCAACCAGTTGACCGTGGAAGGCTTCTATCAGCTGGAGTGGGACCAGACCGTGGTGGACAACTGCGGCACCTTCTTCGGCAACGATGTGGTGGCCGATGGCTGCACCACCGGCTACACCGTCGGCAGCCCGGCGATCGCGCCCCTGCAACCGGTGGCAGCGGCGTTCGGCCAGGGCTTTCAGGTGTCCCGTGAAGGGGTGATCCTGCCCCGCGGCGGCGACCGCGATGCCCGGGATTCCGGGCAGTGGGGCGCCGCTCTGCGCTGGCTCGGCGATGACACCGAGTACGGCCTGTATTTCATGAACTATCATGCGCGCAGCCCGGTGGTGAGCACCACCACGGCCAACATCAGTCCGGCCACCCTGGGGGCTATTGGTGCCGCAGGAGCTGCGGCCGCGCCCACGGTTCCCGGCGCGGGAGCCAGCCTGGTGCAAAGCGTGATGCTCGGCCGTGGCCAGTACTACCTGGAATACCCCGAAGACATCCGCCTGTATGGCGCCAGCTTCTCCACCACCTTGCCCACGGGCACCGCCTGGACCGGCGAGATCAGCTACCGCCCCAACGCCCCGGTGCAGGTCAACACCAACGACCTGACCCTGGCCCTGCTCAACCCCATCGCCGGGGGCGCGGCGTCGCCGATCAAGACCGCCCTGGGCGCCGACAACACCGGCTACCGGCGCAAGGAAATCACCCAGATCCAGAGCTCCATGACCCAGTTCTTCGACCAGGTGCTGGGGGCTGATCGCCTGACCCTGGTGGGCGAGGCGGCGATCGTCCGGGTCGGTGGCCTGGAGGATAAAAGCAAGCTGCGCTACGGCCGCGACTCGGTCTACGGCCAGTACGGCTATGGCGGCGACACCGATGGGTTCGTCACCGCCACTTCCTGGGGTTATCGGGCCCGGGCCATCCTCGACTACAGCAACGTGATCGGCGGGGTCAACTTCAAGCCCAACCTGTCCTGGTCCCATGACGTCAACGGCTACGGCCCCAACGGCTTGTTCAACCAGGACGCCAAGGCCCTCAGCGTGGGTGTCGACGCCGACTACCGCAACACCTACACCGCCAGCCTCAGCTACACCGACTTTTTTGGCGGGCGCTACAACACCCTCACCGACCGGGACTTCCTCGCGTTGAGCTTTGGCGTGAACTTCTGAACCGGCACAAGAAGGAGCACTTGAATGCGTAAGATGATTCTGCAATGCAGCGCCCTGGCACTGGGCCTGTGGGCGGCCAACCTGATGGCTGCAGTGAGTCCGGAAGAAGCCGCCAAGCTGGGCACCAGCCTGACTCCCGTGGGGGCGCAGAAGGCCGGCAACGCCGATGGCTCGATTCCGGCCTGGACCGGCGGCCTCCCGAAGAACGCCGGGGCGGTGGACAGCAAGGGCTTTCTCGCCGATCCCTTCGCCAATGAGAAACCGTTGTTCATCATTACCGCGGCCACGGCGGACCAGTACAAGGACAAGCTGTCCGCAGGGCAGCTGGCGATGTTCAAGCGCTACCCGGACAGCTACCGGATTCCGGTCTACCCGACCCATCGCAGCGTCGGCCTGCCACCGGAAATCTACGAGTCGGCCAAGCGCAGCGCGCTGAACGTGACCACCACCAACGACGGCAACGGACTGGCCAACTTCACCGGCAACCGCTACTACGCCTTCCCGATTCCGAAGAGCGGCATCGAGGTGCTGTGGAACCACCTGACCCGCTATCACGGTGGCAATCAGAAACGCATCATCACCCAGGCCACCCCGCAGACCAACGGCAGCTACACCTCGATCCGTTTTGAAGAGGAAGTGGCGGCGCCGCAACTGATCCCCGACCTGGACCCGGCCAAGGGCGCCAACGTGCAGAACTTCTTCAAGCAGTCGGTGACCGCCCCGGCGCGGCTGGCGGGCAACGTGCTGCTGGTCCATGAAACCCTGGATCAGGTCAAGGAGCCCCGCTCGGCCTGGATCTACAACGCCGGGCAGCGCCGTGTACGCCGCGCCCCGCAGGTGGCTTACGACGGTCCGGGCACCGCCGCCGACGGCCTGCGCACCTCGGACAACTTCGACATGTTTTCCGGCGCCCCCGACCGTTACGACTGGAAACTGGTGGGCAAGAAGGAGATGTACATCCCCTACAACAGCTACAAGCTGGACTCGCCGAGCCTCAAGTACGACGACATCATCAAGGCCGGGCACATCAACCAGGACCTGACCCGCTACGAACTGCACCGGGTCTGGGAAGTGGTGGGCACGGTCAAGCCCAACCAGCGGCATATCTATGCCACCCGCCACATGTACATCGATGAGGACAGCTGGCAGGTGGCGCTGGTGGATCACTACGACGGTCGTGGCCAGTTGTGGCGAGTGGCCGAGGGACACGCGCAGTACTACTACGACCATCAGGTCCCGGCCTACACCCTGGAAGCCCTGTATGACCTCAACGCCGGTCGCTACCTGGCCCTGGGCATGAAGAACGAGGAAAAGCACAGCCTGGAATTCGGCTTTGCCGCCAAAGCGGCCGACTACACCCCGGCCGCCTTGCGCGCCAGCGGGGTGCGCTAGGCACCGGTGACGCACGAGGTGCAAAGGCGACCGCCCGGTCGCCTTTTTTATGGCAGAGGATCAGC
Source organism: Pseudomonas sp. 50_B (assembly GCF_017491625.1). Lineage (NCBI taxonomy): Bacteria > Pseudomonadati > Pseudomonadota > Gammaproteobacteria > Pseudomonadales > Pseudomonadaceae > Pseudomonas > Pseudomonas sp. 50_B. The sequence goes on along the minus strand of NZ_JAFGYX010000008.1, from coordinate 97,550 downwards.
CCGCTGAATACTTCTTCAACAGGTCGGGAGGTCGAGGCTAGGGTGGGGGCACGCTGGCTAAAACTATAAAAAGGCTCGCCGCAATGACTGCCATGACTCGTTGTCCAGAGCGTCCCGGGTTCATGCCCCGTTTGTCTTCCCATCATTCTCCACGCGACCACCTGAGTACGCCGTTGCTGGCCTCCAGTGCGCGGGTCAAGTTGTTGTGTGCCCCCGCCGGCAGCGGCAAGACCGCCCTGCTCAGCGAATGCCTGCAGCAGGCCCCCGCTTCGTGCCGGGTCATCTGGTTGCCCCTGGGCGGTGCGTGCCAGAGTCCTGACGACTTGTGTCGTGTCCTGGCCGACGCCTTGGACCAGGCCGATGCCGATCCCGCCGCGCTGCTGTTACACCTGGCTCATCTGCCCAGTCCGGCCTGGCTGTGCATTGATGACTATTGCCGTTTGCCGGCTCCGGAGCTGGACGGGCTGCTGGACCGCTTGCTGAGCATCGACAACCCCTTGCTCACCTGGTGGATCGGCAGTCGCCGCCGCCCCCAATGCAACTGGCCACGCCTGTTGCTGGACGACCAACTCTATGAGCTGGACGGCAGCGCCCTGGCCTTCAGCCAGCGTGATATCGAGCAACTGCTGCAACGTTTGCCGCAACCTTTGTGTGCCCAGACCGCCAGCAGCATCCTGCAGCGCAGTGGCGGCTGGTGTGCCGGGGTGCGCATCGCCTTGCTCGATGGCAGCGAGCGGGTGACCCAACCCTGCAAGCCAGGGCGCCCCAATACCTTGCTCGAATACCTGGAGCATGAGCTGTTCAGCGTGTTACCGGCGGAACTGGCGGAAGTCTGGCAAGTGCTGGCCCAGATGCCGCGGTTCAATGCCGAGTTGTGCGAGCACCTGTTTGGCGCCGGAGAAGGGGCCCAGTACCTGCGTACCCTGCAGGACCTGGGCTGCTTTATCGAACCCTGGGAAGGCGGTGCCGACTGGCTGCAGGTATTTGCACCCCTGGCCCGGCTGATGCGGGATGAGGCCTGGCCCGCCGGGCGCTCCTGGCATCGGCGGGCGTGCCAGTGGTTTACCGCTCAGGAGGATTGGCAGTCGGCCTTTGAGCAGGCGCTATTGGCCCAGGAGTACGAAGTCGCGGTCAGCCTGCTGGAGCATTTCAATATTGAGTTCCTGTTCCAGCAGCACAATGGCTTGTTGCTGTTGCAACTGCATGAGCGCCAGGGCGCCGAGTTGCTGCTGGGCAGTCCGCAGTTACTGGGGTTGCTGGTGGCGGCCATGCTGTTTGCCGGACGCTTCGAACAGGCCGGGCAATGCATGGCCCAGATGGCACGGTTTGCACCGCAACCTTCGGCGGTTGAACAACGTCAACTGCTGGCTCGCTGGCAGGCGCAGCAAGGGTGGCTGTTGCACCTGGGCGGGCGGATGGAGGACGCGCGGCAGCACTTTCGCGAAGCCTTGAACGAGTTGGAGGACGGCGCCTGGACCACCCGTTTGCTGTGCCTGTCCGGCCTGACCCAGCAAGCGCTGCTGTGCGGCGAGCTGGAGGCGGCCCAGTCCCTCAATCGTGAGGCGTTGTGTCTGGCCCGGGCCCAGGATGCGTTGTTGTTCGAAGGCTTGCTGGAGCTCGATCATGCCCAATTGCTGGAACAACGCGGCGCGCCCCATCGGGCGCAAAGTTTGCTGGAACAGGTGATCGAGCGTTTGTCCGGGCAAGCGCTGCGCGCCACGCCCTTGCTCGGGCGCCTGGCCTTGCGCCTCGGCCGGCTGGCGTTGCGCCAGGGAAACGATGGGCAAGCAGCCGAGTATTTTCGCCGAGGGCTTGAGGATTGCCTGGTCAGTCATGACAAGCGCGCCTTGTATGGCTTTCTCGGTGAAGCCCAGTTGGCGGCCAACCAGGGCGACTACGCCCAGGCGTTCGTGCGCCTGCGGGACGCCGAGCGGCTGATGCAGCAACGGCAGATCCCGGACACGGTCTACCGTGGCGTGCTGTTGCAGCTCAGCAGCCAGCTCTGGCTGCAGCAGGGGCGGGCGGATCTGGCTCACGAAGCCTTGAGCCGGGTGCTCCGGCACTTTCGCGGGCCCCAGGCCCTGCAGGCGCCGCCGGCCTCCCTGGAATTGATCCCGAGCATTGAGTACCTGCTGGTGCTGGCTGAGGTCCATCTGGGGCGGGCCCAGGCGCCAGTGGCCACGTTGCAGGGGCTGCTGGCCCGGGCCCAGCGCCACGGCATGCTGGGGCTGGAGGCACAGGTGCAATTGGCCCTGGCCGAGGTGGCCTTCATCCTCGGCGATCAAGCCCTGGCGGCGCAGGCGTTGCAGGCCGGGCAGCAGCGGGTGGCGCGCTGCAATCTGCCCCAGGCCCTGCACGAGTTGCGCCTGCGACAACCAGCGTTGTTGCAAGCACTGGACAGCCCGCCAACCACGCTCGCGGCGCCGCCGCAGGAGGATCACGACAGCCTGCTCAGCCTGCGGGAGCTGCAGGTGCTGCAATTGATCGCCCAGGGCTGCTCCAACCAGCAGATTGCCGAGCAGTTGTTCATCTCCCTGCACACGGTGAAGACCCACGGCCGCAGGATCCACAGCAAGCTGGGGGTCGAGCGGCGCACCCAGGCCGTGGCCAAGGCCCAGGCCCTGGGGCTGATGAGTTGAGGCGCGCCGGTTACTCGGGCTGCGGTTGATAACCCATGCGCCAGCTCACCGCAGAGCTGGCCGCCAGCAGGCGTTGGGCCGCGGGTCCATGTTCATCGGCGTGGAACAGCGACGTCGGCCCTACCACGGTCAGCACCGCGGCGATCTTGCCGGTGGCATCGAATACCGGCGCCGACAGGGCATCGACCCCAGGCATCAGTAAACCGTGGACATGGTGCAAGCCGCGCTGGCGGATCTGCTCGGCCAGTGCGTCGTGGACCTGCGGGTCGGCCAGGGCATGGGGGGCACCTGTGGACAGTTCCTGCTGGCGCAGATCGAGGGTTTCCCGTTGTGGCAGGTAGGCGTTGAACACCAGCCCGGTGGATGAGCTGAGCAGGGGCAGCACCGAGCCCAATTGAGTGACCACGGTCACCGCTCGCACCGCCGGCTCGATGTGCACCACGGTCGCGCCCTGATTGCCCCACACCGCGAGGAAGCAGGTTTCGTTCAATTCGTCCCGCAGTTCCGCCAGGGGCAGGGCGCCCACTTTCAACACATCCATGCTGCCCAGGGCCGCCAGCCCCACCCGCAAGGCTTCACGACCCAGGCCGTAATGATTGGTGGCGGTGTTCTGCTCGGCAAAACCGCTGGCGATCAACGCCTGCAGATAACGGTGCACCTTGCTCGCCGGCATCTGCACATGTTCGGCCAGGCGCGAAAGAGAAGTGGCCGGTGACAGTTCGGCCAGGGCCTTGAGGATGTCGGTGCCGACTTCGGCCGAGCGGACTTTCTGTTTACCGGTGCTGTCGCTGGTGCTGCGCGGCTTTTCCATGGAGGTGTCGGGGTCCCGTGACAAGTGGCGGTCTTTATAGCTTGACGCTCATAGGCAATCAAATTACGTTATGCGTAATTGGATTACGATAAAAATAACCCAGGCGTGCCGATAACTCTTGTGAAGGAGTGGTGGGCCCCTGCCTATTCCAACTTCCAGGAGGCTCCATGAACCTCGATTCTTCGGCGTCGGCCCTCAGCTACCAATCGGGCTTCGGCAATGAATTCGCCAGCGAAGCCCTGCCGGGCGCACTGCCCGTCGGCCAGAACTCCCCGCAAAAAGCCCCGTACGGCCTGTACGCCGAACTGTTTTCCGGCACCGCCTTCACCATGACCCGCAGCGAAGCCCGGCGCACCTGGATGTACCGCATCCAGCCTTCGGCCAAGCACCCGGCTTTTGCCAAGCTGGCGCGGCAACTGGCAGGCGGCCCGTTGGGTGAAGTCACCCCCAACCGCCTGCGCTGGAGCCCCTTGCAGATTCCAGGCGAGCCCACCGACTTCATCGACGGCCTGGTGGCCATGGTGGCCAACTCGGCAGCGCAGCATCCGGCCGGTATCAGCGTCTATCACTACCGCGCCAACCGCTCGATGGAGCGGGTGTTCTTCAACGCCGATGGCGAGTTGCTGCTGGTGCCAGAACTGGGCCGCCTGCGCATCGTCACCGAGTTGGGTGTGCTGCAGCTGGAGCCGCTGGAGATCGCCGTGCTGCCCCGCGGCCTGAAATTCCGCGTCGAGCTGGTGGACCCGCAAGCCCGTGGCTATGTCGCCGAGAACCACGGTGCGCCATTGCGCCTGCCGGACCTCGGGCCCATTGGCAGCAACGGCCTGGCCAACCCTCGCGACTTCCTGGCGCCGGTGGCCCATTACGAAGACCTGCGCCAGCCCACCACGCTCATCCAGAAATACCTCGGCGAACTCTGGGGCTGCGAGCTCGACCACTCGCCGCTGAACGTCGTCGCCTGGCACGGCAACAACGTGCCGTACAAATACGACCTGCGCCGTTTCAACACCATCGGCACGGTCAGCTTCGACCACCCGGACCCGTCGATCTTCACCGTCTTGACCTCGCCCACCAGCGTGCCGGGCCTGGCCAACCTGGATTTCGTGATCTTCCCGCCACGCTGGATGGTGGCCGAGAACACCTTCCGTCCACCGTGGTTCCACCGCAACCTGATGAACGAGTTCATGGGCCTGATCCAGGGCGCCTACGATGCCAAGGCCGAAGGCTTCCTGCCCGGCGGGGCGTCGCTGCACAGCTGCATGAGCGCCCACGGCCCGGACGGCGAAACCTGCACCAAGGCGATCAACGTCGAGCTGCAGCCGGCCAAGATCGATAACACCATGGCCTTCATGTTCGAAACCAGCCAGGTGCTGCGCCCGAGCCAGTTCGCCCTGGAATGCCCGGAGCTGCAGAACGACTACGATGCTTGCTGGGCCTCGCTGCCCGTCACCTTCAACCCGAATCGGAGATAACCCATGACCTCAACCATCACCCGTAGCTGGGTCGAGTCCGCCAACGGTCACCCCGACTTCCCGTTGCAGAACCTGCCCCTGGGGGTCTTCAGCACCCAGGGTTCGGCGCCCCGCAGTGGCGTTGCCATTGGCGAACAGATTTTCGACCTGGAAGCGGCGCTGGACGCCGGCCTGTTCGAAGGCCAGGCCAAGGCCGCGGTGCAAGCCGCCCGTGGTGGTCAGTTGAACGCTTTCTTCCAGCTTGGCCGTCCGGCCCGCGTCGCCCTGCGTGAGCGCCTGCTGGAACTGCTGGGCGAGGGCAGCAGCCTGCGCGACAAGATCCAAGCCCTGGGCGCGAAGCTGCTGCCCCTGGCGGCGGACTGCCAGATGCACCTGCCGGCCAAGATCAATGACTACACCGACTTCTATGTCGGCATCGAGCACGCGCAGAACGTCGGCAAGCTGTTTCGTCCCGACAACCCCCTGTTGCCCAACTACAAGTACGTGCCCATCGGCTACCACGGTCGCGCCTCGACCATCCGCGTCTCCGGTGCCGATGTGCGCCGGCCCAAGGGCCAGACCCTGCCGGCCGGGCAGAGCGAGCCGACCTTCGGCCCCTGCGCACGCCTGGACTATGAACTGGAACTGGGCATCTGGATTGGCCAGGGCAACGAGATGGGCGAGCCCATCGCGATTGGCGACGCCGCCGAGCACATTGCCGGTTTCTGTCTGCTCAACGACTGGTCGGCGCGGGACATCCAGGCCTGGGAATACCAGCCGCTGGGGCCGTTCCTGTCGAAGAGCTTCATCACCAGTATTTCGCCCTGGGTGGTGACCGCCGAAGCCCTGGAGCCGTTCCGCCAGGCCCAGCCCCAGCGTCCTGAAGGCGACCCGCAACCCTTGCCTTATCTGCTGGACAAGCGCGATCAGGCCGCTGGCGGCTTCGACATCGAGCTGGAAGTGCTGCTGATCACCCAGGCCATGCGCGAGCAGGGCTTGCCGCCCCACCGCCTGACCCTGAGCAACACCCAGTACATGTACTGGACCGTGGCGCAAATGGTCGCGCACCACAGCGTCAACGGTTGCCAGTTGCAGGCGGGTGACCTGTTTGGTTCGGGCACCTTGTCCGGTCCGCAGAGCGGTCAGTTCGGCAGCCTGCTGGAGATCACCGAAGGCGGCAAGAAGCCCATCGAGCTGGCTTCCGGCGAGGTGCGCAAGTTCCTCGAAGACGGCGATGAAATCATCCTGCGCGGGCGTTGCCGCCGCGAAGGCTTCGCCTCCATCGGCTTCGGCGAATGCCGTGGCACGGTCCAATCGGCGCGTTAAGGGAGAGCCCCATGCAGCTCTATACCTACTACCGTTCCACCGCGTCCTATCGGGTGCGGATTGCCCTGGCCCTCAAGGGCCTGGAGTTCCAGGCCATCCCGGTCAACCTGCTGGTGCCCAAGGGCGGCGCCAACCGCCAGCCGGAGTACCTGGAGATCAACCCCCAGGGACGGGTACCGGCCCTGCGCACCGACGACGGCGACCTGCTGATCCAGTCCCTGGCGATCATCGAGTACCTGGAGGAACGTTATCCACAGGTGCCGCTGCTGTCCGAGGACCTGGCCAGCCGTGCCCGGGAACGGGCGGTGGCGGCGATCATCGGCTGCGACGTCCATCCGCTGCATAACTCCAGCACCCTCAACCTGCTGCGCGAGTGGGGGCATGAGGAAGAACAGTTGCTGGTGTGGATCGACCACTGGATCAGCCAGGGCCTGGCCGCCCTGGAACAACTGATCGGTGACCACGGCTTCTGTTTCGGCGATGAGCCGGGGCTGGCCGATGTGTTCCTGATTCCCCAGCTGTATGCCGCCGAGCGCTTCAAGGTGTCTCTGGATGAGTATCCACGGATTCTCCGAGTCGCAGCCCTGGCTGCGGCGCACCCGGCGTTCCAGGCTGCGCACCCGGCCAACCAGCCGGACACCCCGGCCTGAGCCTGCACGCTGCCCCGGCGTGCGGGGCAGTGTGGCATCCGTATCAACCGGGCCCCGCAACGGGGCTTGAGCGGTCACCGCCTGTGACCTGCGCAACACTGCTGCTCATAACCATAAAAAACGAACAGGTACCTTGCGATGCAAAATCAGATTGCCAGCTTTCGTGCTGCGCTCGACGCCCGCCCGGTGTCCCGCTATCAGTGGTTGCTCCTGTTGCTTCTCGCCTTGCTGCTGGTCACTGACGGCTACGATGCCCAGGTCCTGGGTTATGTGGTGCCGGCCCTGGCCCAGGACTGGGGCCTGGAAAAGTCCGCCTTCGGCCCGGTGTTCAGCGCCAACCTGCTGGGCTTGACTCTCGGCTCTCTGGCAGTGACACCTCTGGCAGACCGGTTCGGGGTGCGACGGATTCTGCTCGGTTGCGTGCTGATCTACGCCAGCCTGACGGTGCTGATGGTGTTCGCCAATTCCCTCGACAGCCTGATGGCCGCGCGCTTTATCTGCGGGATTGGCATGGGCGGCGCCATGCCCAGCGCCATGGCCCTGATGTCCGAGTATTCGCCGCCACGCTTGCGCACCTTGATGGTGACCTTGGCCGCCTGCGGTTTCTCGTTCGGTGGCGCTGCCGGTGGTTTTGTCGCTGCCGGTTTCATCGACCGCTTCGGTTGGGAGGCGGTGTTCCTGGCCGGTGGGATCACGCCGTTGTTGCTGTTTCCGTTCCTGGTCTGGCGCCTGCCCGAATCCCTGCCGCGCTTGCTGCGCGATGCGCCGCCTTATGCGCGCTTGCGCAAGGTCACTGCGCAGATGCTCCCGGACTGGCAGCCACCGCCGGTTGTCGGCGACGCCACTGAAGCACCGGCAGGCAGCAAGCTCACGGTGCTGGAGCTGTTCCGCCAGGGCTATGCGCGGCCAACGCTGCTGATCTGGTCGACGTTTTTTGTCAGCCTGATCCTCCTGTACTTCATGATCAGTTGGTTGCCGACCTTGCTGCTGGAAAGTGGCCTGGCCCTGAAACAGGCCAATCTGGTGACCTCGATGTTCCTCTTCGCCGGCACCCTGGGGGCGATCTGCATGGCCTGGTTCGCCGACCGCCTCAAGCGCAAGGTGCGCTTGCTGGCGGCCGTGCTCGGCGCCGCGGCCCTGTGCACGGTGTTGCTCGGCCTGAATCACGACAACCCGCGTTATCTGGTGGTGTTCGTGTTCGCCGCCGGTTTTTGCATTATCGGCGGCCAGCTGACCCTCAACGCTTTCGCCAGCAATTTCTATCCGGCTCAGGTGCGCGCCACCGGCACTGGCTGGGCGCTGGGGGTGGGGCGCTTCGGTTCGATCCTCGGGCCCTTGTTCGGCAGCCTGCTGTTGGCGATGCATATCCCGGTGCAGCAGATTTTCTTCTTCTGCGCGATTCCGGCGGTACTGGCGGCCTTGCTGATCATCCAGGTGCGCTCGCCGTCCGAGGCTCCCGCAGGGGGGGCGGGAGTGGCCCCCGAGCTGCAGGCACCGCTCAAGTCCTGATGTGCTGTCGGTTCAGCGTGCCAGGTGCTTGATCATCGGCACGCAGGCCAGAGTCAGGCCCCGGGGCGACTGGTACTGGGCGATCCGCTCGCCGACGAAACCGCACTGACGATAGAAGTGGGCGGCGTTCAAGGTCGAGTCCAGGATCAGGTGCGGCAGCCCGGCTTGCAGGGCCCGTTCCTCAAGGTAGGCCATCATCTGCCGGCCAATCCCCTGGCCCATGTAGGGCGGGTCGACGAACACCGCGTCGACCTGTCCGGTCTCCAGGTCGAGCAGGCCGCTGGCGGTTACCTGGTCGTCGATGACGGCCACGTAGCCGGTGTTTTCCACCACTTCGATGAAGTAGTCCGCCAGGCTGCCGGCGGTCCATACCTGCAAGTCGGCGTCGGGGTAGTGGCCGCGGCACTGGTGGTTGATGGCTTGGTTACGAATGTCGAAGACCCGTTGCGCGTCGCCGCCATGAGCTTTTCTGATCAGCATGCTGTGCCCGTTCCGTGGAGTGAGCCGAGCATCCTGCCTGAGCTCGGGTGGGGCTGTCATGCGGCCCTGGCCTGGATCAGCAGCAGCCCCCAGCCGGTCAGCAGCGTGCCGTCCGTCCGCAGCAAGGGTTGCATGGCCCCGTGCAGTTCGTCCTTCATCAGTGTGCAGGTGGCGGGCGTCAGACGGTCAAGGTCGTAGGTTTCCCCCAGGGAGTTCCAGAACTCCTCGAAGGTGGGGGTCCATTCAAGGTCCAGCTCTTCGAATTGCACGTCACGGTAATGGCGCGCCAACAGTTCTTGCCAGCCACTCGGGGACTGGGTACGTGGGTCCACCAGAGGCAGGGGCGCTAGCCGGTCGCGTTGGGCGGCGGCACGAAAGGCCTGCAAGTAGCGCTGGCCCGGTTCGCCCAGGAGAAAGCTGCGGCCGACGATGGCCGACAGTTGTCCACCCCGGGCCAGGACTCGATGCACTTCGGCCAGTACCTGTTCGATATCGCTCATGAGCATCAGCGCCAGGTGCGAGACCACAGCGTCGACGCTATCGGTGGCCAGGGACAGGGACTGGGCACGCTCATTGAGCAACATACTGCGCTCCCCGAGACGGGCGCGTGCAGCCTGCAGTTCGGTGGTGCTCATGTCCACACCGACCAATCGCGCCGCGGGATACTGCCTGGCGAGCAGATCCAGCAGGAAACCGTCGCCGCAGCCCAGGTCCAGTAGTTGCGCGCCGGGCCGAGCGGTGGCCAGTGTGGCGGCCAGCATGTCGTAGGAGGAACCGCGTCCCGGCAGGCTCAACCCGGAAAAGGCCGGTGGCGTGGTGCCGGGGCGGCGCTGGTGAAAGTCCTGAAGAAAGCGTTCGGCACTGTTCATGCTGTTCATCCTTGATGCAAGCGGTGAGCGGAGGTGGCGCGCGGGTGATTGTCGCACGCAGGCAGTGCCCAGCTCTCAATGGACGATGTTGTTGGGCGGCAGATGCCCCAGGCGCTCGGTCAGGCGCAGGCGCTGGATCGGGTCGTCGCTGAGCAGCAAGGCGTGTTCCAGGTCGAAGCGCTCGGCATTCGGGCACTCCAGGCGTTGATAGAGGCTGGCCCGGGCCAGGTAGTCGGCGGCGCTGCCGTTGCCCAGTTCCAGCACGCGCTCGGCATTGATCAGGGCCGCCAGGTTGTCGTCGTAGGACAGGTGCAACTGGCGCAGATTGCGCGACAGGCGCTGGAACATCTGCAGCGGCTCGGCATTGGCCAGGTGTTCGGCACTGAGCTTGATATGGGCGCCGTACTGGCGTTGCAGCAGTTCCCGGCAGTCGGCGGGGTACAGTCGGCGTCCGCCGCAGGGATCGAGCAGATGGTCGGCGCCGGGCACCCGCAGCAGAAAGTGCCCGGGGAAGTTCACCCCCACCAGGGGAATCTGCAACCGTTGTGCCAGCTCCAGGGCAATCAGGGCCAGGGCCAGGGGTTGCCCGCGGCGCGATTCCAGGACCTTGTCCATCAGCGCCGCCTGGGGGCGCAGAGGCAGGTGCTCGTCCTGCTGGAAGCCCAGGTCGTTCATGCGCCGCAACAGTGGCTGGCCCAGTTCGTTCGGCGGTAGATGAGGCAGGCTGCTGCCGATCTGCAGCTGGATCTCCTTGAAGGCTTCCAAGTGACGCTCGGGCACAAGTTTTGGTGCATGCTCGGCGGCAATCCACAGGGCCGCTTCCAGCAGGGCTGGTGGCGAGCGGTGCAGGCAGGCGAAAAAGGCTTGGCGCGGGTTCATCTCAACCTCCGACGGATGCCTCGTTTTAGCCTCGTGGCGCAGGTTCGTCCAGTGCTGACACAGGTGGTAGCAGGTTATTTCCCAATGCCTGCAAAAGCCTGCGGCTTATTCCAGCCTGGCGCAGCAAATTCCAGGCGCAAGCCTATACTGGCGACTACAAGAAGTGATTCGGGAGCCCGTCGATGTTCGCTCTCATGCACAGCACTCGCCTTGAATCGCTGCACCTCAGCGTCGACCCCAGCACCGGGTTGAAGGCAGTGATCGCCATCCACAACAACCGCCTGGGGCCCGCCCTGGGCGGTTGCCGTTATCTGGCCTATCCCGACACCACCAGTGCCGTGGAAGACGCTGCGCGACTGGCCCAGGGCATGAGCTACAAGGCGGCCCTGGCCGGCTTGCCTCAAGGCGGCGGTACCGCGGTGATCATCCGTCCGGCCCATGTGGAAAACCGCGCGGCGCTGTTCGAGGCCTTTGGCCGTTGCATCGAGCAACTGGACGGGCGCTACATCACCGCCATCGACAGCGGCACCTCGGTGGCCGACATGGACTGCATCGCTCAGCAGACCCGCTACGTCACCAGCACCAGCGCCGCCGGAGACCCGTCGCCCCACACCGCCATGGGCGTATTCGCCGGGATTCGCAGCACCGCCATGGCCCGCCTGGGCAGCGACAACCTGGAAGGCCTGCGGGTGGCGATCCAGGGCCTGGGCAACGTCGGCTTTGCCTTGGCCGAGCAACTGCACGCCGCCGGTGCCGAGCTGCTGGTCAGCGACATTGATGCCGGCAAGGTGCAGTTGGCCATGGAGCAACTCGGGGCGCATCCCGTCGCCAACGATTCGTTGCTCAGCACCCCTTGCGACATTCTCGCCCCTTGCGGCCTTGGCGCCGTGCTCAACAGCCTCAGCGTGGCCCAGTTGCGCTGCGCGGCGGTGGCCGGTTCGGCCAACAATCAACTGACCAACCTGCAAGTGGCCGATCAACTGGAGCGGCGCGGGATTCTCTATGCGCCGGACTACGTGATCAATTCGGGTGGCCTGATCTATGTGTCCCTCAAGCATCGCAATGAGCAGCTTCCGGTGATCACCGCGCACCTGTCGAAGATCAGCCTGCGGCTGACGGAGATCTTCGCCCACGCCCAGGCGGAAAAACGCTCCCCGGCGCGGGTCGCGGACGAACTGGCGGAGCGGGTGCTGTACCGTTAGGTAGCTGTGTCTTATCCCTTTGGCTTGCCCTCTGTAGTATCAGGGCCCGGGAAAGGTTGCCGGGCTGAGCCTGAACCCTCACAGGCCAACGACAAGGAGTGAATTCGACGATGCCTCAAGTGCTGGATAGTGGCCTGGATGAGCAGTTGTCCTCGCTGTTGCGCAAAGGTGCGGATATTCAATCGATACGCCAGCTTCTTGAGCGGTGCCGGGATTGGGGCGTTGGCGCGCAGGCGGTGTACAACTATCTGGCGTCGCTCAGGCATGACGCATCTGCAGAACTTGAAGACAGAATCCTGGAAGCCATGGATATAGCGTCCGGATACTGCTCCCCAGGCTGCAGGGTGTGGGAGGTTGCGCCATGACCCAGGCCCATACCGACCAACCATTGATCGGGTGTTCTGTCAGGGACCAGCAGTTGTACGCTGCGGCGTGCCTGGAGGCTTACTGCCTGAGCAAAGGTATTGCTCATCCTGCTGTAGATGACTTGTTAAAGCACCTTGAGGACTACCCGGAAAAAGATCGTTTACTGGCCTGGGACAGGGCCGGAGCGCAACTGGCATTGAATGGTCGAGGGGATGATTTGCCACAAAGCCTTGTTGCTTTGATAGCGCCTGAAGATATCGAGGCGTTCTCCAGTCTCGTCGACAGCGCGGTTGAAGTTGGAATGGTCGACCTGTATGGAGGCGCGACCGATTTGCCCGTGATTTTCATGGGCAAGATCACTGCGATATTGCGTCGCAACCTGATCGATTTGCCCGAGCCGAAAGGCGCGGCAGTCGTTTGACCGGCGGCTGCATCAAGGGCACTCCTTGATTGGCAAACATGAAAAAAGCCCTGTGCCATGGACACAGAGCTTATTCAATTCGCGTAAAGCCTATTTCGCTGCCTTGGCCGCTTTCGCCGGTTTGGTCGGCGCCTCGACTTCAGCAGGTTGCTGCGCTTCAACCACCTCCAGCGCGGGAGCGGGGGCGCTGAGCAATTCGGACAACGCATCCGGCTGGCTCTTGAAGGCCCTGGCGAATACATCGCGGTTCTTCGCCATGTAGATCCCGGCTTCTTCCACCTGTTGCTCGCTCAGCGACGGCACGGCTTTTTGCAACACTTGCGCCAGCATTTCAGCCAGTTCGAGCATTTTGTCATGACGGTCAGCTTCGGCTTTATCCATGAACAAGCGCTCCAGATCTCGGCTGCTGCGGTATACCACTTCGACGGCCATTCACCACCTCACATGCCTTCACGATAATGGGTCTGTATAAATACTGTATCTATATACAGGTCGAGAGAATAGGCGAATCCTTTTCCCTTGGATAGTGGCTTTTTAATGTAGACGGAATTTTTTTCCCGGGTCGATTGTGATGGGGCCGTGCCTCGTTGCGGGCGGCCACCATCTCATTGACGGCTCCTGGCCTTTTTTCTGCATGCAGAACAACCGTCACGTCCAATCCGCATCATCCGGTCGAACCGACCTAAGGAAGAACCATCGTGAAAATCAATTGGGCCGAGAACCTGCGGCAGAACGTCCATCAACTGGCCGAGTCCCTGGGCAACCTGTTTGTCGAGTCGTTCCATTACCTGGCGCTGTTCGCCATTGGCGCGGTGACTGCCTGGGCGGCGGTGATGGAATTCCTGCAGATGCTCGAGGCAGGCCACATCAAGATCGATGACATCCTGCTGTTGTTCATCTACCTGGAATTGGGGGCGATGGTCGGTATCTACTTCAAGACCAACCATATGCCAGTGCGTTTCCTGATCTACGTGGCGATCACCGCGCTGACCCGGCTACTGATTTCCAACGTCTCGCACCACAGCCCGCCAGACCTGGGGATCATCTACCTGTGTGGCGGCATCCTGCTGCTGGCCTTCGCCATTCTGGTGGTGCGCTACGCCTCGTCGCAGTTTCCCTCGGTGAAGATCGAGCATCCGCAACGCAAGATCGGCGCGGGCTCCGGCGAGCACCCGGAAGTGGAGAAGGGCGAGCTCTAGAAACGCAAGGCCTGGGGCGCGGGCTTATGGCCAGCGGACGGCAGCAGTGCGAGGCTGTCGCCGTTGGTCATGGCTTCGAGGATGGCCACGGCGCTGTGGCCTTGCTCGATGGCGATGCCGAATTGAATGCTTTGCACCAGGCGCTTGATGCGCTGCGGGTCATTGCGCTGGGCTGCGCTGATCATGCGCTTGGCCACCACGCGGCCGGCCTGGGACAAGGTCAGCATGATGCTGCCGTCCAGGCCCTGGATGCTCAGGTTGACCTGATAATCCGGGGTGAAGGTGTCGGTAATCAGTTGAAATGGGTTGTCCATGATGCGTCACCGCCTGATTGGATCGTGCAGTCATTGACTGGCAGGGCGCGGAATTAGTTCGCGATTCCAGACCGCTGGCCGGTCGTGTGCCGAGGTTTGCCTACGTCCGTGTTGCTCAAGGATGAACAAAGCAAGGGGCATGCCGGGAACCTCGCCGGGCAATGATTGCGGGGACAAAAAAGCGGACCACAAGGTCCGCTTTTTTTATTCCTGCCCGTTTCAGGGCACGACCGAGTAAATGATCGCAGACAGTGCGATCAGGCCGATCAGCACCACGAACAGGTTCGACAGCTGGCCCGAATACTGGCGCAGCGAAGGCACCCGCTGGATCGCGTACATCGGCATCAAAAACAGCAGGCAGGCGATCACCGGTCCGCCCATGGTCTCGATAATGTGCAGGATACTCGGGTTGAAGGTGGCCACGGCCCAGCAAGTGAGGATCATGAACAGCGCGGTGATCTTTTCCAGGCGGGTGGACGACAGCGAGCGCCCCCGCAGGTTTTTTACGATCAGCCCCTGAAAGCCTTCGCTGGCGCCGATGTAGTGGCCCAGGAACGACTTGGTAATGGCCACCAGGGCGATCAGCGGTGCGGCGTAGGCGATGACCGGGGTCTGGAAGTGGTTGGCCAGGTACGACAGGATCGAGATGTTCTGTTCCTTGGCCGCCACCAGGTCCGCCGGCGACAGGGCCAGCACGCAGCTGAAGCAGAAGAACATCACCGTCAGCACCATCATGGCGTGGGCCGTGGCCAGGATGCCGCTGCTCTTGCGTTCGGCCTGGGCGCCGTAATGGCGTTTCTGATCCAGGGCGAAGGCCGAGATGATCGGCGAATGGTTGAAGGAGAACACCATCACCGGAATCGCCAGCCACAGGGTCTTGAAGAACAGCGGCAGGGGCATGCCCTCGCTGGCCGAGGCGAAGAACGCGCCGTTCCAGTTGGGAATCAGGCTCAGGGCCAGTAGCAGCAAGGCGGCGACGAACGGATAGACCAGCAGGCTCATGGCCCGCACGATCACGTCCTGGCCACACCGCACGATGGCCATCAAGCCGAGGATCAGCAGCAGCGACAGCAGCGCCCGAGGCGGCGGGGTCATGTGCAACTGGTGCTCCATGAAGTTGCCCAGGGTGTTGGTCAGGGCCACGCTGTACACCAGCAGGATCGGGAAGATGGCGAAGAAGTAGAGCAGGGTGATCAGCTTGCCGGCACCGACCCCGAAGTGTTCTTCCACCACCTCGGTGATGTCCCCGGAGCGCCCGGAGAGGACGAAACGGGTCAGGCCGCGGTGAGCAAAGAAGGTCATGGGGAAGGCCAGCAGCGCCAGCACGATCAATGGCCAGAAGCCACCGACCCCGGCGTTGATCGGCAGGAACAGGGTGCCGGCGCCGATGGCGGTGCCATACAGGCCGAGCATCCAGGTGGTGTCGTGCTTGCTCCAGCCTTGCCGGGCTGTCGCCGTGTCGCGGGGTGTGGCTACTGCGGGATTTTCGGCAGCAGGTGTGGGTACATCGGTCATCGGTATCGCCTCGTTATTATTTTTGCTCGGGCTCACGTGTTACGGACGGTCAGGGAAGGCTCCTCAGCATTCCACCCAGCTCACTGCCAGGCCGCCCCGTGAAGTTTCTTTGTATTTGTCATGCATGTCGGCGCCGGTATCGCGCATGGTGCGGATCACCCGGTCCAGGGAAATGAAGTGTTTGCCGTCGCCGCGCAGGGCCATCTGGGTGGCGTTGATCGCTTTCACCGCGGCAATCGCGTTGCGCTCGATGCAGGGCACCTGCACCAGCCCGCCCACCGGGTCGCAGGTCAGGCCGAGGTTGTGTTCCAGGCCGATCTCGGCAGCGTTCTCCAGTTGCTCGGGGGTGGCGCCGAGGACTTCCGCCAAACCCGCTGCGGCCATGGCGCAGGCCGAGCCCACTTCGCCCTGGCAGCCGACTTCGGCGCCGGAGATGGAGGCGTTCTTCTTGCACAGGATGCCTACGGCTGCGGCGCCGAGGAAAAAGCTCACGACATCGTCGTCACAGGCCTGGGGATTGAACTTCATGTAGTAGTGCAGCACCGCCGGGATGATCCCCGCCGCACCGTTGGTAGGAGCGGTGACCATGCGCCCGCCGGCGGCGTTTTCCTCGTTTACCGCCAGGGCGTAGAGGTTGACCCACTCCATGGCCGAGAGGGTCGAGGTGATGACATTCGGCTTGCCGATTTCCAGCAGGCTGCGGTGCAGCTTGGCGGCGCGCCGGGGGACATCGAGGCCGCCAGGCAGGATGCCTTCGTGGCGCAGGCCCTGTTCGACGCATTCGCGCATCACCGACCAGATATGCAGCAGGCCGCTACGGATTTCGGCGTCGCTGCGCCAAGCCCTTTCGTTGGCCAGCATCAGCTCGCCGACCCGCAGCTTGTGGGTCTTGCACAGCGCCAGCAGTTCAGCAGCGCTGTTGAAGTCGTAAGGCAATTCGACGCTGGCGCCGGCTTCAGTTCCGGCCTCGACCTGGGCGGCCTCGATGATGAAGCCACCACCCACCGAGTAGTAGGTCTGCTCCAGCAGCGTGCCTTGCTCGCCTGAGGCGGTCAGGGACATGGCGTTGGGGTGGTAGGGCAGGCTTTGGTCCAGCAGGAGCAGGTCCTGTTGCCAGTCGAAGGCGATGTTCGTGCGCCCCCCCAGCAGCAATTGGCCGCTGTCGCGCAGTTGCTGGATGCGTGGGCCGATGCTGCCCGGGTCGATGCTGTCGGGCCATTCGCCCATCAGCCCCATGACGCTGGCGCGGTCGGTGGCATGGCCGACACCGGTGGCAGAGAGGGAGCCGTAAAGGCGGATCTGCACCCGCTGTACCTGATCCTCCAGGCCCAGGTCGAACAGTGCCTGGGCGAAGGTGGCGGCGGCGCGCATCGGGCCCACGGTGTGGGAACTGGAGGGACCGATACCGACTTTGAAAAGATCGAAAACACTGATAGCCATGCTAAAGCCTTACAAGCAATGGAAGGTGGATCGCTGCCATTTTTTGTAGGCCAAGCGCAATGTCGGCGATACTGCCCGGGTCGGTCGGAACTGACCAACGAAACTTCCTAAGAGATCCTTTAGCAGGACTAAACGATGAGCCGTCAGTTTCATGCCCAGACCTATGTCTGGCTGCATGTGTTTTCCTGTGCCGCGCGGCACCTGTCCTTTACCCGCTGTGCCGAAGAACTGCACATCACCCCCGGTGCGGTCAGCCAGCAGATCCGCCAGTTGGAAGAGCGCCTGGGTCTGCGCCTGTTTCACCGTCGGCCCCGGGGAGTGGAACTGAGTGCCGAAGGCCAGCGGCTGGCGCTGACGGTGAGCGAGGCCTACGGCAGCATCGATGCGGAACTGCGACGCCTGGACGCGGGAATGATCAGTGGCACCCTGCGTCTGCGTTCGATCCCTTCGTTTCTCGGCAAGTGGCTGACCCCGCGTTTGCCGCGGCTGCAGCAGCGTTATCCGGAGATCCAGCTGCGGCTGGTGGCCGAAGACAGCAGCGTGGCCTTGCACGAAGGCGACTTCGACCTGGCCATCGACCTGAACGACGGCAGCTACCCCGGCTTGCAGTCCACCGCGTTGCTGGATGAGCAGATTTTCCCGGTCTGCGCGCCGAGTCTGCTGCGGGGCCGTCCGCCGTTGCACGGGCCGGCAGATCTGGCGCATTTCCCCCTGCTGCACGACATCACCGCCTGGCGCGGCAGCTTCGAATACGCTGAATGGGAGTTCTACCTCAATGCCATCGGCTTCGAAGGCGCGGATGTGCGTCGTGGCCACACCTTCAACCGCAACCACCTGACCATCGAGGCGGCGATCGCCGGCATGGGCGTGGCGATTGCCCGGCGCACCCTGCTCAATGACGAACTGGAGCGCGGCACCCTGATCGTGCCTTTCGGCCTGGCGGTGCCCAATCACAAGCGTTATGTACTGCTCTATGCACCGGGCGCCCTGAGCCATCCGGGGGTGCGTGCGGTGCATGACTGGCTGGTGGAAGAAGCGGAGATATTTCGCGGCTTGCACCCTCTGGGTGAGGGGCAATTGTGAGGGGTTGAGCGAGGAAGCCGAATCGAGCTAACTCCCGACCTTAACAGCGCCTTTGCAGTTTGTCCGGCTTTATTTGCGTATGAATATTTATCTTTTTTAAGGGGTTGAAATGTTCGCCGCCGTGCCTAATTGTGTAATCAAGAGGTCACGAAATGCAGGTCCAAACGTCCTGCCTTGACCCTCTTACGAGCAAGCTGAAATAAGGGAAGAACTATGCAAATCCAAGTCCATAGCGATAACCATATTCAAAGCAGCCTTCGGTTGGAGGAGTGGGTGCGCAGCACCGTTGAAAGCACGCTCGAACGCTACGAAGAAGACCTGACCCGGGTCGTGGTCCACCTGCGGGACGAGAACGGTGGCAAGTCAGGTCCGGACGATATGCGCTGCCAGCTGGAAGCCCGTCCGAAAGGTCACCAGCCGATTTCCGTGACCCACAAGGCCGACACCCTGGAACAGGCCATTGATGGTGCGACCATCAAGCTGGAAAGTGCCCTGGAGCACATGTTCGGTAAATTGCGCGGCAAACGTGCGGCGGCCGTGCCCAGCAGCGACGGCACCGAGGCGGATGCCCTGCTCGAAGAAGAATTCCTGGAAAACCAACAGGCCGCGCTCAATAGCTGACGGCTGAGTTTCTCCCCCAACCCACGGGCCTGCATTGCAGGCCCGTTTTGTTTTGTGGCGAGAAAAGTCAGAACGCCACTGACGTTTGTACATAGAGCGTGCGTGGCTCACCCACGTACTTGCCCTTGTTGTTGTCATCGAAGGAGCGGGTGAAGTACTGGTGGTTGAAGATGTTCTTCACGCCCACCGCCACATTCAGATCCGACAATTGCGGGCCGAAGTCGTAGCCGGCACGGGTGCCGAACAGCATGTAGCCGGGGATGCGGCCGTTGCTGCCGTCGGCACTTTCACGCGAGGTGTTGGCGTTGTCGGCGAACTGGCTGCTCTGGTAGCTGCTGTCGAGGTTGAGCTTCCACGGACCTTCGGTGTAGCTCACCCCCAGGGTGCCCTTGTGCTTGGAGGAGAAGGGCACGCGGTTGCCCTTGTTCGGACCGTCCTCACGAATCGTGGCATCGACGTAGGCATAGGTGGCGTAGACATTGAAACCGGCCAGCGCCGGATCGAGGCCGTCCAGGGCATAGTTGATGCTGCTCTCGATACCCTGGTGGCGGGTTTCGCCCCGGGCGATCACCGTGTCGTTGGTCTGGTTGCTGTCGTACTGATTGTCGAAGTTGATCAGGAAGGCGCCGATCTCCGCCCGCAGGTTGCCATCGTCATAGCGGGTGCCCAGTTCCCAGGTGCGGGCCTTTTCCGGTTTGACCTCGCCGCTGGCCACCCGGTTGGGCATCTGGCTGTATTGCACGCTGCCGAAGGAGCCTTCGGTGTTGGCGTAGAGGTTCCAGCTCTCGTTGAGGTGATACAGCACATTCAGCGCCGGCAGCGCGGTGTTGTAGTCGCCCTGGTATTTGACGTGGGTGAGGTTGTTGCTCTGCTGGGACTCGATCATCTCGTAGCGGATGCCCGGGGTCAGGGTCCACTTGCCGATATCGATCCGGTCGTCGACGAAGAATGCGTGGGCCTCGGTGCCGCCACGAGTGTCCCGGTCGTTGCGACTGTTGCTGGTGGGCAGTTGCTGATTGGCGGTCAGCGGTGTGCGATAGCGCAGTTCATGCCCGGCTTCGTTGATGTAGCGGTAGCCGACGCCCACTTCATGGCTGCTGTCCCCCAGGTCGAAGCCCTGGGCGAAGCGGGTTTCCAGGCCACGGACCCAGTACTCGCGGGGTGACAGGGAGAGGAAGCTGCCCTGGTCCAGGTAGCCGCTGCGCAGGGTCTTGGTGAAGAAGCTGTTGACGCTGAACTCCCGGCGATCTTCCTGATAGTGATAACCGACATTGAACATCGTGCGCCGGCCCCAGAATTTGTCATAGGGACGAGTGGACTGATACGGATCGGCTTTGTAGTCCGCCACGTTCAGGCCGCCGGGCATGTCCGCTTCACCCTCGTAGTACTGGGCCATGGCGTTGAAGCTGTTGGCCTCGTCGAGCTGGTACTTGCCCTTGAGGATCAGGTCGTCGATCTGCGTGTCGCTGTGTTCGCGCCAGTCGCCGCCGCGGGTGCCGGAATACAGCAGGGCGCCACCCAGGCCGTTGTCGGCCGTGCCGCCGGCCAGCAGGTTGGCGCTGGTCTTGAAACCGTCATGGCTGGAGGAGGGGCTGGTCTCGGTCTGAAAACCACCCTTGACCGTTGGCGCATCGGGAATCGCCCGGGTCACGAAGTTGACGATGCCGCCGACGTTCTGCGGGCCGTAGCGCACGGCGCCGCCGCCACGCGCCACGTCCACGGCATCCATGTTGCCCATGCTGATGGGGGCAAATGACAGTTGCGGCTGACCGTAGGGGGCGAACGGTACCGGGATGCCGTCCATCAGCACCGTGGAACGCGAGGCCAAACGCGGATTGAGGCCGCGAATGCCGAAGTTCAGGGCCATGTCGTGGCTGCCGGTGCCGTTGTTGTCCGGTGCATTGACCCCGGGAATCCGATTGAGTACGTCCCGAGCCTGGGTCGCGCCTTGACGCTCGAACTCTTCCCGCCGAATCACGTCCCGCGCGCCAGGGTGCTCGAAGACATCGCTCTGCTGGGCATCGCCGAGCCAGTCACCAACCACGCTGGAGGTCTCCAACTGCACCGACGCCGGGGTTGCCTCGGGGTTGGCCGGTTGCAGGCTGAAGGCATTCTGGCCCTCGGCCCGGGCTTGCAGGCCGGTGCCTTGCAGCAGGGCTTTGAGGCCCTGTTCCGGGCTGTAGTTACCTTCCAGGCCACGACTTTGCACGCCACGGGTGACCTCTGAGCCGAAGGAGATCAGTACCCCGGCTGCACGACCGAACTGGTTCAGCGCGCTTTCCAGGCTGGTCGGGGCAATGTGGTAAGGCTTGGTCTCGGTGGTGGCGGCCAGGACCTGGGGCAGGCTGGCAAGACTCAGGCTGGCGCCTAGCAACAGGTGACGCAGGGTACGGGCCAGGGGTGTGAGGCGGATGGGGTGCTCGGTCATGAACGGCGATCCTGAGAAGGGGGAATCAAGGTGGCTTTCCCTCTCTGTCACCCGAGCCGGGCAAAACGGCTCAACGGCCATGAAAAAATCTTTCTGAGCGAAAGAACCAGCGACGGATGGCGGTTGCCGACAATCAGGCCCGAGCCTCGACCGTGACCCAATAGCGGGTAAAGCGCCGCACCCTGACCGGCAGGCTGATGGCCAGCAGGTCGAGAATCCGCTCGCTGTCATCCAGGGGATAACTGCCTGAGATCAGCAGGTCCGCCACCTGGGCATCGCAGTTCAACTGGCCACGACGGTAGCGCCCCAACTCATCGAGGAAATCCGCCAGGCGCATATGGGCCGCCACCAGCATGCCTTCGCTCCAGGCACCGCTGCCGGCATCCAGCGCTCGGGGCGGCTGCCAGCTGCTGTGGGTGAAATTCAGTTGTTGTCCGGCCGCTACCTGAGGCGGCAGTGCGCTGTAGTGCGCAGGCGTCACACTGACCGTTCCGGAAAACACCGCCAGCTGACTGTGCTCCTTGAACTGGCGCAGGTTGATTCGTGCGGTAGTGGGGCGGACCTGCCCCTGGGCGGTCTGTACCACCAGCGGCCGGGCGTCCTGGCCGGCGCTGAGCATGATCTCGCCCTCCAGCAGGCGGATCAGTCGTTGTTGTCCATCGAAGCGCACATCCACCGCGCTGCGGGTGTTGAGCTGCAACTGGCTGCCATCGCTCAGTTGCAAGGTGCGCCGCTGGCCCACGGCGCTGCGGTAGTCCGCCAACAGCGGCGGCAGCGGGTTGTGCTCCCGCAGGCCCCAGGCGGCGGCCGAGCCGGCACCGAGGATCAGCAACAGCTTCAGGGTCTGGCGCCGGCTGGCGGATTTCGGTGCATTCAAGGCCGCGTGGGCCAGGGGCGAGGACAAGCCGCGCAAGCGCTGATTGACCCTTTGGATATGCGCCCAGGCTCGCTGGTGTTCGCTATGGGCGTCGTGCCATTGCTGCCAGGCCGCCTGCTGGCGCGGGCTCAAGGGGCCGCCTTGCATTTCGATCAGCCAGTGCACGGCCTGTTCGGCCACGGCGTTGCTGAAGTCGGGCTGGCCATTGAGGTGTGGATTCATCGAGGTGCTCACAGGGCGAAATAACAACGCATGGCGGCTTTGTTCAGATGCCGTTTGACTGTGGCGATGGAGATGTTCAATTGCTCGGCAATCTGACCGTAGGTCAGGCCATCGAGCTGACAGAGCAGAAAGGCCCGCTTGACCGGGCGTGGCAGGCCGTCGAGCAAGGCGTCCAGCTCCATCAGGGTCTGCAGGATGATGGCCCGTTCCTCCTCGGAAGGGGCCACCTGTTCCGGCATCTGCGCCAGGGTTTCCTGATAGGCCCGCTCCAGATCCTGGCGCCGGTAGTGGTTGAACAGCACCCGTTTGGCGATGGTGGTGAGAAACGCCCGGGGCTCGATCAGGGTTGGTGTTTCCCGGGCGCTGAGCACACGAATAAAGGTGTCCTGGGCCAGGTCGGCGGCACTGTGCGGGCAGCCGAGCCGGCGCCGCAACCAAGTGTTCAGCCAGCTGTGATGGGCTTGGTAGAGGCCTTCGACGGTAGCGCAATGGGACAAGTCGGACGCTCCTGCACCCATAAGGCGCATAAGAGAACAAGAATTGTTCGCATTGTAGTGTTGCGACAGGGCATTCGGCAATCAGCCCGTACCGACAGAAATGGGCCGCGTTGTCGGTGTTTTTTTGCACATGAGAATATTTATCATTAGTATTGTGCGCCTGTTTCTCCCCGACGGCCTGCGCAGTGCCCCGGGCATCCCCTCGCTGCAAGGTTCAAACATGAAAAGCAAGGCCGGCGGAGTTCCCGCTTCCTATCGTCTGGCAGTGGTCTCGCGGGTCTGTGCCGCGGTCCTGGGTGGTTACCTGCTGGCGGCGCTGTCCAGCGTCTGCCTGACCCTGCTGCTGCCCATTCCCCGGGCCGACGCCGTGCTCAGCGGGATGATGGCCTCCTTTGTGTTCTATCTCTTGGCGGTGCTCTGGTGCTTCGCCTGTCGCACTGCCTGGCAGGCCTGGTTCGGCCTGTTGCTGCCAAGCCTGGTGCTGGCGCTGGTCGCCGGCAGCGCCTATTGGGTGGCCTTGCCATGAAGGAAGGTTTGCGTCAGTCCATGGCCTGGCTGCACACCTGGGCCGGGCTGGTGTTCGGCTGGTTGCTGTTCGCGATTTTCTTCACCGGAACCCTGTCCTACTTCAAGGAAGAAATTACCCACTGGATGCAGCCGGAGGCCCCGGTTCGGGCCGTGCATGCCGATATCAGCCTGGATCTGGCCCAGCGTTACCTGGAACAGCACGGCCAGGGCGCGCAGCGCTGGTTCATTACCCTGCCCGATGCGCGTCAGCCGCTGCTGTCGGTGGCCTGGCAGGCGCCGAGCGCCCCGGGCGAGCGCGGCGAGTTCACGGAAAAACTCCTGGACCCCAGCACCGGCAGCGAACTGCAGGTGCGCGATACCCGTGGCGGCGAGTTCTTCTACCGCTTCCACTTCCAGTTGCAAATGCCTTATCCCTGGGGCCGCTGGTTGTCGACCCTGGCCGCCATGGTGATGTTCGTGGCCCTGATCAGCGGCATCATCATCCACAAGAAAATCTTCAAGGACTTCTTCACTTTCCGGCCCCGCAAGGGCCAGCGCACCTGGCTCGACGGGCACAACGCGGTGGGCGTGCTGGTGCTGCCATTCCACTTGATGATCACCTACAGCAGCCTGGTGATCTTCATGTCCATGGTCATGCCGGCGAGCATCCTGGTGGCCTACAAGGGCGACAGCAATGCGTTCTTCAAGGACTTGCGGCCGGCCAGCAACAGCATCCCGGCGGCTGGGCAGCCGGCAGCGCTGACGCCCCTGGACCCGCTGCTCAAGCACGCCCTGGAGCAGTGGCCGGGGGGCCATGCGCAGCGCCTGGTGGTCAACCACCCGGGGGATGTGAACGCGTCGGTGCACGTCATGCGCCACAGCGCCGACCGGGTGGCCCGGGATCTTGGCAGCAGCGTGTCGTTCAACGGGGTCACTGGCCAGCCGTTGGACGCCAGCCCCGAACAGTCCCTGCCCATGGCCATCGGCGGCAGTTTCTATGGCTTGCACATGGGCCTGTTCGCCGGTCCGGTGTTGCGCTGGCTGTACTTTATCTGCGGCCTGGCGAGCACCGCGATGATCGGCACCGGGCTGGTGATCTGGCTGGGCAAGCGCCAGCTCAAGCACGCCAAGCGCGGGGTCATGCCCTTCGAGCTGCGCCTGGTGGAAGTGCTGAACATTGCCAGCATGTCCGGGCTGGTGCTGGCGGTGGCCGGCTTCTTCTGGGCCAACCGGCTGTTGCCGGCAGCCTTCGCCGAGCGCGCCGAGTGGGAGGTCAACAGTTTCTTCATCCTGTGGGGCCTGAGCCTGGTGCATGCCGTGGTCCGGCCCGGGCGGCGTGCCTGGGTCGAGCAATTGAGCCTCGCCGCCTTGCTGTTCTCCAGCATCCCCTTGCTGGACGCGGTGACCAGCCCGAGCCTGATGGACGGCTTCATGGTGCGTGGCGACTGGATGCTGGCGGGCTTCGACCTGGCCTGCCTGAGCAGTGGCCTGTTCCTGGCCTGGGCTGCGCGCAAGCTGCATCGCGGCCAGCACGCACCGGCCCGGCAGCGGCCTCTGCCCCCTGACACCGAGGTGAACTGATGTTGCTGGCGCTGCTGTTGTGTTTTAGCGGATTCACCGGCCTGTGCCTGTCCCTGGACCGGCATCACGGCGAAGTGCTGGGGCACAAGCCCACGACTCGGCGCCAACAGGGCCTGCGCCTGGGAGGCTGGTTGTTGCTGGGCCTGTCGCTGGCGGCGGCAGTGCAGGGCACCGGCTGGAGCCTGGGGCTGGTGCAGTGGTGCGCCGTGCTGATGTGCAGTGCCTTGCTGCTGGTGTTGCTGCTGCCCTATCGCCCGCGTCTGGTGCTGTCGATGGCGGGGGCCAGTCTGTTGGCCTGCCCCCTTGCGGCCCTGGCCCGGTTCTGAGGGAGCGGACCGTGATGAGCGCCCTGCCACCGGACCCCGGCGACCTGGATCACCCCGATCTGCGGGGCAGTCGTGCGCATTTTCTGCAGGTGTTCCTGTCCCAGCGTTCGCAGATGGAAGCCTTGGTCAGCCGCCGGGTCGGCTGCCGGGCCACCGCCGCGGACCTGGTGCAGGACCTGTTCCTGCGCTTCTGGCGCCGGCCCCTGGTGCAGGTCGAAGAGCTCAGCACCTACCTGCTGCGCTGCGCCGGCAACATTGCCATCGATCATTTGCGCAGCGAAGGCGCGCGGGTGCGGGTCAGTGAAGGCTGGCTACCGGAACAGCAGGACAACCAGGGCAGCGAGCCCCAGGCCGCCCTGGAAGCCGGCAATGACTTGCGACACGTGGAGGCCGCCCTGCGCAGCCTGCCGCAGCGAACCCGGCAGATCTTCCTGCTCAACCGTATCCACGGACGCAAGTACGCCGAGATCGCTAAGGTCATGGGGCTGTCCCAAAGCGCCGTGGAAAAACACATGATGCGCGCCCTCGAAGCCTGCAAGGCCAGCCTGCGGGAACCTGCGCCCCCGCGCACGCCAAGGAATGCACCGTGAATCAGCGCTCCAGAGTCATCCCGACGCCAGCCCAGGAACAGGCCGCCCTGGCCTGGCTGAGCCTGCTCCACGACCAGCCCAGCAGCGGCGATCAGGCCACCTTCAGCCAATGGCTGCAGGCCGATCCGGCCCACGTCGAAGCCTATGCCCAGGCCCAGGTGCTGTGGGAGTTGAGTGAACAGCCGGCGCGGACCCTGGCGGATGAAGACGCCTTGGCCCTGCAGGGCCTGCTGCGCGCCATGGACGGAGCCCGGGCTCGGGCCCGGCGGCGCTGGTCGGCAGGGTTGGCCATGGCCGCCAGTGTGCTGCTGGTGATCGCCCTGGGCGCCGGCTGGCAGCCGGGCCGTTGGCTCGATGACCTGGGCGCCGATTACGTTTCCGCGCCGGGTCAGGTACGCACGGTGATGCTTGCCGACCAGAGCCAGGTCACCCTGGACGCCGACAGCGCCATTGCCGTGGACTTCAGCCGCGGCGAACGTCATGTGCAGTTGCGTCGTGGCGCCGGTTTCTTCAGCGTCAGCCACACGGGCGCGCCCTTTGTGGTGGCGGCCGGGGAGGGCGAAGCGCGGGTCCTGGGCACCCAGTTCGAAGTGCGTCTGCAAGCCGACGGTGCCCAGGTCACGGTGCTGTCTGGGCGTGTCGCGGTCACGGCCGCCAAAGGCGCGGCGCAGCAGGTGCTCGGTGCCGGCCAGCAGGTGGCGTACGGTCATGGCCAGGCGACCCCGTTGCAGGGTGTCGACAGCGAAGCGCAACTGGCCTGGCGCCAGGGTTGGCTGAACTATTACCACGCGCCCCTGGCCGAGGTGGTGCAGGACCTGCGACGCTATTTCCCCGGACGCATCCTGCTGCTCAATGACCAACTGGCAGCGCGCCGGGTCAGTGGCAGTTTCTCCAGCAAGGACCCTCAGGCGGTCCTCGATTCCCTGCAGGCGGCCTTAGGGTTCGAACAGCACCAAGTCCTCGGCAGGTTCATAGTCCTGCGCTGAAAGGCCCGTCCCAGAGCTCCCGAACATTCATCGATATCACACCTTTCTGTCACCAAACCGTTATATCAGGCGCGGATGATCTGCGGATTCCTGAGCACATGGTCAGGATCGGCGAGGGTTGTGATTCAGCTCTCACAAGGGAGGGAAGGCTGAAGCGGGAGCAAGACGATGCGCAGCTGGGATGTCGCAAAAAAGAAGAAGGCCCACATCGAAATCATTCCGATGATCGATGTGATGATGTTTCTCCTGGTGTTCTTCGTACTGATCAGTCTCAACGTGATTCCCGCCGTGGGAATCAAGACGCAGTTGCCGGTGGCCAGTACCGCGCAACAATTGAAGCCGCAAAACAAGGCGGTGATTACCCTGGGTCTGCAAGAGCGCCTGCAACTCGACGGCCAGGACCTGGATGAAGGGGCGCTGTTGGCACAACTTAAAGTGCTGAACAACGGCAGCGAAAAGTTGGTGATCATTATCAACAGCGATCAGGGTGTTGAAGTTAAACGCCTGGTTTCGGTGATGGACTTGCTCAAGGGCAATGGCTTCTCTTCCGTCTCCATCGCTACGCGCAAGTCCTGACGCCATGTTCGGTTTATATAGAACTCGCAAGTGGCTGGCGTGCCTGCTGCCGGCCGGCCTGCTGTTTCTGCTGATCTATGCCAGTCAGTTGCAACAGTTGCAGATCAAGCCGGTGTATGACGAAAGCACGGTGGAAATTGCCCTGGTGGATGCGGCGGAACTGGTGGCCGCGGCAGAGCCAGCACCGCCTGAGCCCGAGCCGCTGCCGATCGAGCCCGAGCCACCGCTGGTGGTGCCTGAGGAAGAGCCGCTGGTGATCGAGCCGCCCAAGCCCAAGCCGGTGGTCAAGCCCAAACCGCCGGCGCCCAAGCCGCTGGTGGCCAAGCCGCAACCACCCAAGCCGGCTCCGGCTCAGGTGGCCAGGAGTGCCCCCGCGGCGCAGCCGGCGGTGCTTGCAGCGCCGCAACCGGTGGTGGCGCCAGCGGCTCCTGCACCGGCTCCGGCCCCCGCACCTGCGGCGCCCGCCAGTGCAATCAAGGAAAGCCTGTACACCGCCGCTTTGCGCAAGGAACTGGAAAAGCACAAGCAGTACCCCAGCGGCCGCGAGGCCTCGCTGCAACGTCCCCAGGGCGATGTGGTGATCTGGCTGGAAGTCGATCGGGCCGGCAACGTGCTCGACAGTGGCATCGAAAACAAGGCGCCGAACATGTTGCTCAATCGCGCGGCGCAAACCAGTTTGCGCCGTGTGGAGAAAGTTTCACCGTTTCCCTCGGACGCGTTCTCCGGCAAGAACAAGCAACGTTTTACCGCGACCTTTAGTTACAACGTGGAATAAACCCATCACCTATTAACGAAAGTTGTAAGCAAGGGATTGACCCGTGAAGATCAATAAACTTTATGCCCTGCTTCTGGCATCGGGCCTGGGCAGTTTTGCGCCATTGGTTTTGGCCGAGGATACAGTTGACGTCGGTTCGGTGAACGTTGCCGGTAAACAGACCCTGGGCAACGGCCACATGATCAAGGAAGAAAGCGCCAAGGGACGTTCCACCGTGACCAAGGAGGCCATGGACCAGATGGCCCCCACTGCCAACGCCGTGGACAAGCTCAAGTACACCCCGGGGATCAACGTTTCCAGCACCGACGCCACCGGCCTGAGCGGCACCAACTTCACCATGCGCGGGATGAACTCCGACCAGGTGGGTCTGTCCGCCGATGGTTTCCCGATCAACGACTCGGGGGACTACAGCATCTACCCGAACCTGATGGGCGACCCGGAGAACTTCAGCGAAGTCTTCGTCACCCAGGGCTCGTCCGAAGCCGACGGCCCGCACATCGGCTCCAGCGGCGGCAACATCGGCCTGGTGACCGTGCGCCCGACCAAGGACTTCGGCGTGTTCGCCAAGCAGTCCATCGGCTCGAACAACGTGCGCAAGAGCTTCGCCCGTCTCAACACCGGTGACCTGGGCGGCTTCAAGACCTGGGTCTCGGCGTCCCACACCGAGGGCGACAAGTGGCGCGGCAAGGGCACCCTGCGGGCTGACAAGGTCGAGTGGAACACCCTGTTCGAAGACGGCAACGGCAACTCCACCAACGCCATCGTCAAGTACAACCAGCAGGAAAACTACAACTACAACAGCCTGAGCAAGGCCCAGTTCCAGAACCAGGGCCGGCGCCTGGACTACTCGGAAAGCACCGTGTTCAAGAACGGCAGTGTGTCCCAGTCCTACAAGCTCAATCGCAACCCTTTTGAAAGCCTGACCGCCTCGGTGACCCAGCGCTTCCAGCTGCGCGACGACCTGAGCCTGACCTTGAACCCCTACTACGTGTGGTCCAACGGCGGCAGCTTCAGCGGCCAGACCGCCACCAGCTTGTCCGCCAGCTCGAACAAGGCCGGCAACTACGACCTGAGCGGCTTGCCTGCCGGCACCTACTACCGGCCGTCGTGGACCGAAACCTGGCGCCCCGGGATGACCACCAAGCTCAAGTGGGACCTCAACGAAGAGCACAGCCTGGACGTCGGTTACTGGTACGAGCGCGCCCGCCAGCGCCAGACCCAGCCCTTCATCGGGATCAAGGGCAATGGCGCCCCGGAAAATGTCTGGGGCGACTACAACGGTTCCGACCAACTGGTGGACCGCAACGGCGCCACGGTCCAGGGCCGTCACCAATACACCGTGACCCCGGCGCAGAAACTCTGGGTGCAGGACACCTGGCAGGCGACCCCGGACCTGACCCTGACCGGGGCCCTGGCCTACCAGTACGTGGAACGTGACGGCAACAACCTCGGCAGCCTCACCGACAAGCCGGAAAAACGCGACGCCAAGTACCACGAGTTCCTGCCCAGCTTCAACGCCAAGTACCAGATCGACCCGAACAACCAGGCCTTCTACAACGTCACCCGCAACATGCGTACGCCGCCCAACTACGTGCTCTACAACAAGGGCGATTCCATCAGCCTGAAACCCGAGCTGAGCTGGAACCAGGAACTGGGCTGGCGCTACAGCGAAGACAACATGGCCCTGAGCGCAACCCTGTTCTACATCAGCTTCAAGGACCGGCAGATCTCCACCACCGACGTCAACGGCGACTATGTGGTGGCCAACGTTGGCGAAGTGAAGAACCGCGGCCTGGAACTGGAGTGGAGCGGCAAGTTGCCCCACGATTTCAACTACTACGCCTCGTACACCTACACCCAGTCCGAGCAGATGGACGACCTGAGCAACAAGAACGTGCTGCTGCCCACCTCCGGCAAGCAACTGGCCAACGTGCCGGAAAACATGTTCAACCTGAGCCTGGGCTACGACGACTCGCGCTACTACGGCAACGTGGTCGGCAAATACGTCGGCGCCTTCTACGGCGACCTGACCAACGACGAGAAGATCGCCGGCCGCACCGTGGTGGATCTCAACGCCGGTATCCACTTGCCGGTGGACAAGAAGGTGCTGAAGTCTGCGACCCTGCGCTTCTCCATGCTCAACGTGTTCGACAAGGAATACCTGGCCTCGACCCGTACCGTGTCGTTCAACACCCAGCGCACCAACGGCCTGGCGCCGAGCACCGCCTACTACAACGTCGGTGAGGAACGCACCGCGATGGTCTCCCTGGAAGCCGGGTTCTGATGCCCTTCGGGGCCAAGAGGAAATGACGATGGACATGAATCTGCTGCACGACATCACCTTCTACACCATGTACGGCGCCGCTGCGATTGCCGCCTTTATCGCCGTGGAGCGCGGCATCTACTTCAGCTTCAGCCTGCGCCAGGCGAAGAAACTGGAGAGCGTGCTCAACCCGAAGATGCACAGCGTTGACGACCTGCCCGCCGAGCTGCGCCAGCGCAACAGCCTGCCCCTGGAGATGGTCGCCGAGCTGTTTGCCCACAAGCAGGGGCTGGCCAGCCACAAGGACCTGGAAGACCTCAGCGAGTCGATCTACATCGCCACCCGCAGCAAGCTGATGCATGGCCTGTGGCTGCTGGAAACCGTGGTCACCGCCGCGCCCCTGCTGGGCCTTCTGGGCACCATCCTGGGGATCATCGACACCTTCAAGGCCCTGGCCGAGACCGGCGTCAGCGACCCCGGTGAAGTGTCCAAGGGCATCGGCACCGCGCTGTACGCCACCGCCTTGGGGATCGCCATTGCCCTGG
Organism: Pseudomonas sp. 50_B; assembly: GCF_017491625.1. Taxonomy (NCBI): domain Bacteria; kingdom Pseudomonadati; phylum Pseudomonadota; class Gammaproteobacteria; order Pseudomonadales; family Pseudomonadaceae; genus Pseudomonas; species Pseudomonas sp. 50_B. Next base: position 66,602 of record NZ_JAFGYX010000008.1, on the reverse strand, counting down.
GCAGCATGATTTTCCACAACCACTTCCAGGACCGGGTCGAGCGCATCACCGACCACCTGAAGATCCTGCTGCTGCGCGCCGGCATGGGCACCGCGCTGAAGGCCCCCGCACCCACGGTCCAGGGCAGTCTGCAACCGGCCTGATGACCTGACGTGACCTGTAGCCGCTGCCGCAGGCTCGGGCCGCGTTCGGACGATCGACGGCGAGCGCTGTTCCCCAGCGCTCGTCTCTGTCCGATCCAGGCCTGTGTCAGCGGCCTTTTTTTTGCTGATCTGCCAAGGATTTCTTTCATGTCCCGTCTTCGTCCCATGCCCCGTTTGCTGGGTGCACTGACCCTGGCCCTGGTCACCCTGGCCGGTTGCAGCTCGCTGCCGCGCGAGCCGCAACCGGTGGCGGTGAACATCGTCGCCATCAACGACTTGCACGGCTATTTGCAGGCCAACCCCTTCAGCTACAAGGACCCCCAGGCCCCGGGCGGAGTGCGCAAGCTTGCGGCCGGCGGTATCGCCACCCTGGGCGGCATGCTCACCCAGCTGCGCCAGCAGGACCCGCAACTGCTGTTCATCGGCGCCGGTGACCTGGTGGGCGGCAGCCCGCCGCTGTCGGCCATGTGGGCCGACGAGCCGACCCTGGAAGCCCTGCGCCGCATGGACATGAAACTCAGCGCCATCGGCAACCACGAACTGGACAACGGCAAGGCCGAGTTCCTGCGCCAGCTCAATGGCGGCTGCCAGTCATCGCGGCCGGACAAGGCCTGCCAGTTCCGCCCGAACTACCCCGGCAGCGGCTTCCCCTACCTGGCGGCCAACCTGCTGGACAGCGACACCGGCCAGCCGCTGTTGCCGGCCTACCGCATCGAAGAGGTGCGCGGGGTCAAGGTGGCCTTCGTCGGCGCGGTGCTGCGGGACGTGTCTTCGGTGGTCAGCGCCAAGGGCATGCGCGGTTTGCAGGTGGCCGATGAAGCCGACGCCATCAACCGGCTGATTCCCGAACTCAACGCCAAGGGGGTCAACGCCATCGTCGCCGTGGTGCACCAGGGGGGCGCGACCCCGGAACCGTTCGACCAGCAGGACTGCTCGCAGTTGAGTGGCGATATTGTCGACGTGGCCAAGCGCCTGGACCCGGCGGTGGACGTGTTGATCAGCGCTCACTCGCACCAGGGCTACCTGTGCAAGGTCGGGCCATTGCTGGTGACCCAGGGCAATGCCTACGGCCATCTGTTGACCCACCTGACCCTGCAAGTGACCCCGGGCCAGCACCGGGTGACGAGCATCCAGGCCCTTAACCTGCTGGCCGATCCGGCCCGTTATCCACAGGACCAGGACTTGGCGAAGCTGCAACAGGAGGTCGAGGCCCGCAGCAATCAGGTGCTGCTCCAGCCGGTAGGGGCGATTGCCGCCTCGCCGATTGCCCGGCGCGCCGACAACGCCGGGGAAATGCCCATCGGCGACCTGATCGCCGACGCCCATCTGGCGGGTGGCCGGGCCAACGGTGCGCAAATCGCCTTCATGAATACCGGCGGCATTCGCAGCGATCTGGCCCTGGAGCCGGGGCAGACCCAGGTGAACTACGGGCAACTGGCGACCTTGCAACCGTTCAACAACAACCTGATCGCCTTCGATCTCACGGGGCGGCAGATCGAACAGGTGCTCAACCAGCAATGGAAGGGCGCGGAGGATGCCAACATCCTGCAAGTGTCCCAGGGCTTCAGCTACCGCTGGGACGCCAAGCGTCCGCTGGACAGCCGCGTGGTGCCGGGCAGTGTGCGTCTCGATGGCCAGCCACTGCAGGCCGACCGCAGCTACCGGCTGGTGATGAATGGTTTCCTGGCCGATGGCGGCGACCGTTTCAGCCTGTTCAAGAGCGGGGGCAACCGCAGCGACCTCGGGCTCAGCGACCTGGACGCGATGCTGCAGTACCTCAAGGCCATGGACCAGCAGGGCCGGCCTGTGGGCTCCAGCAGCAGCGCCGGGCGTATCCAGCGCCTCAACTGACACCAGAAGCGTCCCGATCCTTGTAGCCGCTGCCGAGCCTGCGAGGCTGCGAAAAGGTCCGCAGGACCTTGCTTGGCGATCTCCCGCCAAGCCAGCAGCGGCCTCAAGACCGCCGCGACCGCTTCGTCGGAATACCGCCCAGCCCGTTCGCCGCCTGCGCCAGCGGCTATAGGGGATGCATCGGGCCGGGAGGGGCGTTTTCGCCGTCGTGAAAATATTTTCAAAAAACAGGTGAGGTCTTTGCGTTCGAGCCACGTGTAGTGCTTGAAAGTGCGACTAATTCGCATTCATGGCTTTTTTACACGCGAGTCTCAAGCATGAAGTCCAGGGCACATTCGGCGGCAAACGCTTCGGTCAAACGGTGGTTCGGCGCTTCGGCGCTGGTGGTGTCGGGGTTGGCATGGCTGCCCCTGAGCGTGGCGCAGGCGGCCGAGGCCGGCAGTGCGCAACACGGTGCGCTGTTCAACTTTGCCATCGTGGCCAAGCCGCTGCCCCAGGCCCTCAGCGATTTCACCCGGGTCACCGGGATCAGCGTGGTCTACACCGACGAAGCGCCTTACGCGTTCAAGGCACCGGCCCTCAGCGGCCCCTTCAGCGCCGAACAGGCCCTGCAGCGTCTGCTGGGCGGTTCCGGCTTCACCTACCGGCGCAGCGACGCGCACACCCTGGTCCTGGAACCCTTGCCCAGCAGTGGCGCACTGAACCTGGGGGCCACCAGCATCACCACCCCGGGCCTCGACGACAGCACCAGCTACCAGCCGCCGGCCACCACTTCGGTGGCCCGTTCCCAGGCGCTGAACCAGGAAATCCCGCAGATCATCAACGTGGTTCCAGCCCAAGTGCTGCGGGACCAGACCCCGCGCAATCTGGACGATGCCCTGAAGAACGTCAGCGGCATCACCCAGACCAACACCCTGGGCGGCACCCAGGATGCGGTACTGCTGCGCGGCTTCGGTGACAACCGCAACGGCTCGATCATGCGCGACAGCATGCCGGTGGTGCAGGGCCGGGCGCTGAATGCCACGGCGGACCGGGTGGAAGTGCTCAAGGGCCCGTCGTCTCTGCTGTACGGCATCCAGGACCCGGGCGGGGTCATCAACATTGTCAGCAAGAAGCCTGAACTGCAGCAGTCCACGGCCCTGACCGTGCGTGGCTCGACCTACGGCTCGGGCAAGAACGGCAGCGGCGGCAGCCTCGACACCACGGGGCCGCTGGGTGATTCCGGGCTGGCCTACCGCTTGATCGTCGACCATGAGGACGAAGACTACTGGCGCAACTTCGGCACCCATCGCGAATCCCTGGTGGCGCCGTCCCTGGCCTGGTACGGCGAGCGCACCAAGGTACTGCTGGCCTATGAGCACCGCGAGTTCCTGACCCCCTTCGACCGTGGCACCGCCATCGATCCCAAGACCAACCACCCGCTGGACATCCCGGCCACCCGACGCCTGGACGAGCCGTTCAACAACATGGAAGGGCGCTCGGACCTGTATCGCTTTGAAGTCGACCACGAGCTCAGCGACGACTGGAAGGCCCACTTCGGCTACAGCTGGAACCGCGAGACCTACGACGCCAGCCAGGTGCGCCTGACCGCGGTAAATGCCAACGGCACCCTGACCCGGGCCATGGACGGCACCCAGGACGCCCTGACCACCGACCGCTACGCCACCGTCAGCCTGGAAGGCCAGGTGCAACTGGGCGGCATGCGCCACGATCTGGTGTTTGGCCTGGATGATGAGTACCGCAAGATCTACCGCGCCGACCTGATCCGGCAGAAAAGCCGGACCACCTTCAACTACCTGAACCCGGTCTACGGCCGGGAAGTGGCCGGAACCACAGTCAGCGCCAACGACAGTGCGCAGACCGACCTGTTGCGCAGCGACTCGCTGTTTTTCCAGGACGCCATCCACCTTACCGACCAGTGGATTCTGGTGGGCGGCGGACGTTTCCAGGAATACGACCAGTACGCCGGCAAGGGCCGGCCGTTCCGGGTCAATACCAACAGCAACGGACAGAAATTCGTGCCGCGGGCCGGGCTGGTGTATCGCTACACCGACCAGTTGTCGCTCTACGGCAGCTACACCGAGTCGTTCAAGCCGAACTCCAGCATCGCCGATCTGGCCGGTGGCAGCGCGGTGCTCGACGGCTCCATCGCCCCGGAAGAAGCCAAGTCCTGGGAGCTGGGGGCCAAGCTCGACATCCCTGGGCGCATCACCGCCAGCGCGGCGCTGTTCGATATCACCAAGCGCAATGTGCTGGTGACCACCGCCACCGCTACCGAGACGGTCACCAGCGTCGCCGGCGAAGTACATTCCCAGGGCCTGGAACTGGACCTGACCGGGCAGCTCACCGATCAGTGGAGCCTGATCGGCAGCTACGCCTACACCGACACCGAAGTGACCAAGGACACCCAGTACAAGGGCAAGCAACTGCAGAACGTGGCCAAGAACACCGGCTCGCTGTCGGCGGTCTACGACTTTGGCAGCCTGATCGGTGGCGACCGCCTGCGCGTCGGCGCCGGGGCCCGTTATGTCGGCGAGCGCGCCGGGGATGCGCCCAACAGCTTCGACCTGCCGGGCTACACCGTGGCCGATGCCTTCGCCACCTACGACACCCGGGTCGAAGGGCAGAAGGTCAAGTTCCAGCTCAACGTGAAGAACCTGTTCGACAAGACCTACTACACCTCGTCGGCCAGCAAGTTCTTCGTATCCATGGGTGATGCCCGCCAGGTGTCGCTGTCCAGCACCCTGGAGTTCTGATGAGCACCCTGATCCCGGGCCTGGCCGTGGCGCCTTAGTCGGCGCCCAGTGCCAGGGCTTGCGCTTGCGCCGCACAGTCGCCGCCGGCAGTCAGGCCCTTGGCGCGAACGGCCAGCAGCTCTTGCCGGGCGACGGCGAAGTCGGCCTGGAAGGTTGGATCGGTGTGCAAGCGTGCCACGGTGGTCGCGCCAATCTCGCGGCCTTCACGGACGTCGCTGTACCAGTGCACGTTGCACACCATGCGGCTTTCCGAATAGGCCCGGCCACGGGCCCAGAGCGCGTTGCCGTACTCGGGGGCCAGTTCGCTCAACAGCAGCGCCCAGGCCCAGCCGATGGCGCTGTGGCCCGATGGGTAGGAACCATCCGCGGCCAGCTTGGCTTCATCTTCCGGGGTGCAACTGGGCTGCTGGTTGTAGACGAAGGGCCGGGGGCGCTGGTAGCGCTTCTTTGCGCTATAGGTGGCCAGCCCGGCATCGGTCAGGGTCCGGCGCAAGACTCTGTACAGCGCAGGTGTCTGCTGTTCGCTGATGGGCGCATTCAGCGCACAGGAAAACGTCTCTGCGGCGGCGGGGAATTTCAGGTTGGCATCGCTGATGGCCAACGCCCAGCGTTTGCTGCCACGCAAGGCCTGGCTTTTTTCAGCCATGCTCTGGTCCAGCGCGAAGGCTGGCGTGCCCACCGCAGGAGGTGGTGGTAACAGCGACAGACTATTGGGCAGATCCTGCTGTTTCAGATAACCGATCAAGTAACCCGGTCGGAACTCCGGGACGTTTTCCGCTTGGCTGGTTTGTTTGGCTGCGGCGCTGTGGATCAGACTTGAAAACAATAGACCGGCCAAACAGTTCGATAGTAGGCGTTGCATGTGGATATCACCTCTAGGAGTTTGATTCGCTACATGGGTTCTGCTTATTGGGTTACTTGATGTTCCAGGCGTAATTGAACATCAGCCGTGTATCATCGGTGTCGCGAATGAAGTTCTTGGCATAGTTGGAGCGATAGTGTGCGGTGCGCAGGCGCACACTCAAGTTTTTCAGTGGGCCTTGTTGCACGACATAACGCAGTTCGTTATCCAACTCCCATGACTTGCCAATGGTTCGGGTTCCGGTGATTTCTGCATGGCTGCCGGATATATAGCGGCTGTTGATACTCAGTCCCGGCAAACCCAGGTTGGCGAAGTCATAGCCATAACGCAGTGCCCAGGAACGTTCCTTGGCATTGGCGAAGTCACCCAGTACCGATAAGTTGATCAAGTTGGCATCGGCGCCCAGGATGTTGGCATAACCGGTGTCTCCCAACATTCGCTGATAAGCCAGGCCAAGGCTGTGGCCTTTATAGGCATAGCCGAGCAGCCCCTGCAGAGCGCGGTTGTCGATCTTGCCGCCTTTGGCATTGCCATAGTCGTTCATCAGGCTCAAGCGCAGATCGCTGCTGAACGTCCCCGCGCCCCAGGGGCTCTTGTTGACCAGGGTGAAGACCTGCTGGCGGTAGATGTCCTGCAGTTGGGCGACATGCACCCGCGCCAGCCATTGCTTGTGGAACCGATAGTCGACGCCCGCCATGTCGAAGTGTTCTGCCGTGGCCCCCTGACCCTGGAAGCGCCGGTTCAAGGGGCTCAAGGTCAGCGGCGTGTACTGCGTGGCGTTGCGCTGCATGACCCGGCTCAGGCGCCCGGCGGTCAACTCCAGGTCATCGATTTCATTCGAGGTCAGCAGCCTGCCTTCGAAAATCTGCGGAAACAGGCGGCCGTCGTTGGGTTTCAAGGTTGGCAGTACCGGTGGCACCAGCGCGCCGAACTTGAACAGGGTCTTGCTGGCCTTGAGCTTCCCGGTCAGGGCCAGTTTCCAATAGTCATCCTCTGCCCGGCCATCGCGCCCCACCTTCAGCAGCCCGGTGCCGGTTCGGCCAGGCGCGGAGTCCAGCTTGATGCCGAGCATGCCGATGGCGTCGGCACCCACACCCAGGCGGCCCTCGGTAAACCCCGAGTCCAGGCGCAGGAGCAAACCTTGTGCCCATTCTTCGCGGGTGGGCGCGGTGCCTTCGCGATAGTCCCGATTGAAGTAATAGTTGCGCAGTTCCAGGCGCGCGCTGCTGTCTTCAAGCAGTTCGGCTTTTACCGGGATGGCCAGCAGCCCGGCGCAAATTAGGGTAGAGCGGTTGAGCCATCGTCGTGGCCAGTGTCTTGAAGGCATTTCATCGTCCTCTGTTTTTGTTGTTTTAGGAGAAAGGCGATTGGGGGCTGATGTGTTGAGTCTTTGCCGCTTTGTTTAAATCTGATGAAGGGTGGGTGAAGTTGTGGGTGTGGCTGTTTTGGGGTTGAAGTTAATGGGGGGAAGGCGTGTGGCTGTTTGTTGAATCGTTGCGTAATACCGGGGGTTCAAGGCCTAAAGACTAAGTTGGGGCTGGGGTTAAACAAGAATCATCAGTTCTGTGAATGGGGTGATAACTGAAGTTTTAAAATAATTACCTGTTTGCGTTTTTGTTTGTCATACAGGTACTTGTTAGAAGTGCTCTTTTATAGAGGGCTGCGTAGGAGTTTGTTAATTGTTTGGTAAGAGTTGTCCTGTTTAGGTAAAGAATTTGAGTAACTTACTTATTCAGGCGTGCCGTTGCGGACTTTGGCATAAGAAGGGGCCTACAGAGGCGGGTCAGGATCAAGCCGAACTTCAGCGCAGGAATGCCAGGCGGTAGTCCCCCGGTGTTCCACCCAGGGCCTGGCGGAAGCGATTGTTGAAGTGGCTGGCACTGGCAAAACCACAGGCCAGGGCAATCTCCCCCAGGGGCTGGGCAGTGCTGCGTAGCAGGTGCCGGGCCCGGCTCAGGCGTCGGGCCAGCACATACTGATGGGGCGGCAGGCCGAAGCTGGCGCGGAACATGCGGGCGAAGTGGTACTCCGACAGCGCACACAACCCCGCCAGTTGGCCCAGGCTCAGGGGCGCGTCCAGCTGGCTGTCGATGTAGTCCACCAGCAGGCGGCGCTGGTGCGCGGCCAAGCCGCCCTTGAGCCGGGCACCCTGGCGCAGGCCCACTTGATTGAGCAGGGCATGGCTGAGCATCTCGTGGGCCAGGCTGCTGGTGAGCAGGCGCTCGCCGGGCTCGTCCCAGTTCAGGCGGACCAGTTGCGTAAAGCGCCGGGTCTGCTCGGGGTCATCGACAAAGGTGCTTTCGCGCAGTTGCATTGCCCGGGGTTCGCGGTCCAGCAGGGTGACGCAACCCAGGGCGAATTGTTCGGGGCTGAAGTACACGTGGGCCAGGCGGATATCGCCGTTGATCACCCAGGCCGACTGGTGCTCGGCAGGCAGGATGCACAGCTTGCCCGGGCCGCCTTTGCTGCCCGGCTGATCGCGGCGAAAGGTGCCGGTGCCGCCGGCCAGGTAGCAGGACAGGGTGTGGTGGCCGGGTGCCTCATATTCCTGGGCGTCGTGATGGTTGCTCCACAAGGCGGCGGACAAGCCGTCTCCGAGCTCGGCGCTGTGCTCCAGGCGAGCATGGGGCGAGCGGTTCAAGGCTTGGAAGACTTGCAGGGTATCCAGTGCGGGCATGCTGTTCGAGTCGGCAAGGGGTCCGGTTTCCGGTGGTTCGCATGCTACTCCCTCGCCGGTTCGCCGCCAGCCCCGGGCCGATAAAAAGCGCAAGTTTATGCAAGCGCCCAAGGTCGGGCGGGCGGGACACTGCACGCCTTATAAAGGAGTCGCGCCATGAACCTATCGCTGTACCTGTTGACCGTGCTGATCTGGGGCACCACCTGGATCGCCCTGAAACTGCAACTGGGGGTGGTGGCGATTCCGGTGTCCATCGTCTATCGCTTCGCCCTGGCGGCCCTGGTGCTGTTCGTCCTGCTGCTGCTCAGTCGCAAGCTGCAGCCAATGAACCGCCGTGGCCACCTGATCTGCCTGGCCCAGGGCCTATGCCTGTTCTGCATCAATTTCATGTGCTTTCTGCACGCCAGCCAATGGATTCCCAGCGGCCTGGTGGCGGTGGTGTTTTCTACCGCGACCTTGTGGAACGCCTTGAATGCGCGAGTGTTCTTTGGCCAGAAGATCGCCCGCAACGTGCTGCTGGGCGGCGGCCTGGGCTTGCTGGGGTTGGGGCTGCTGTTCTGGCCGGAACTGGCAGGCCACAGCGCCAGTCCGCAAACCCTGCTGGGCCTGGGCCTGGCCCTGCTGGGCACCCTGTGTTTCTCGGCGGGCAACATGCTCTCCAGCCTGCAGCAGAAAGCCGGGCTCAAGCCCCTGACCACCAATGCCTGGGGCATGGCCTACGGCGCGACGATGCTGGCGGTGTATTGCCTGTCCCAGGGCATCGCCTTCGATGTCGAGTGGACCACCCGCTACATCGGCTCGCTGCTGTACCTGGTGATACCGGGTTCGGTGATCGGCTTCACCGCCTACCTGACCCTGGTGGGGCGCATGGGCCCGGAACGGGCGGCCTATTGCACGGTGCTGTTCCCGGTGGTGGCGCTGAACGTCTCGGCCTTTGCCGAAGGTTACCAATGGACCGCTCCGGCATTGGCCGGACTGGTGCTGGTGATGCTGGGCAACGTGCTGGTGTTCCGTAAACCCAAGGCTGCGCCAGCCTCTGTAGCCGCTGCCGAGCTTGCGAGGCTGCGAACGGCGGCGCAGCCGTCGCAAAACCAGGCGACCTGATGCTGCCGGGCTATCGCTGAAGGTCCTGCGGACCTTTTCGCAGCCTCGCAGGCTCGGCAGCGGCTACAGGGGGTGATAGGCAGTGGGTGGTCAGCCCTTCCACACTTGCGGGTTGACCAGGTCCTGCGGGCGTTCGCCCAAAAGGGCGCTGCGCAGGTTGCGCATGGCGCGTTCGGCCATGGCGTCACGGGTTTCATGGGTGGCCGAGCCGATGTGCGGCAGGGTCAGCGCGTTCTTCAGCTGGAACAGCGGCGATTCTGCCAACGGCTCTTTCTCGTACACATCCAGGCCGGCGCCGCGGATCTGGCCCTTCTGCAAGGCGTCGATCAACGCCGGCTCATCCACCACCGGCCCGCGGGAAATGTTCACCAGGATCGCGCTGGGTTTCATCAGGGCCAGTTCGCGGTGGCTGATCAGGTGCCGGGTCTGTTCGCTCAACGGCACCACCAGGCAGACGAAATCCGCCTCGACCAAGAGTTGCTCCAGGCTGCGGAACTGCGCCCCCAGTTCCTGCTCCAGGGCGGTCTTGCGGCTGTTGCCGCTGTAGAGGATCGGCATGCCGAAGCCCAAACGCCCACGGCGGGCGATGGCCGCGCCAATGTTGCCCATGCCGACGATCCCCAGGGTCTTGCCGTGCACATCGCAACCGAACAGTGCCGGGCCGACGCTGGCCTGCCATTGCCCGGCCTTGGTCCAGGCATCCAGCTCGGCCACCCGGCGAGCGCTGCCCATGAGCAGGGCGAAGGCCAGGTCGGCGGTGCTTTCGGTGAGCACGTCCGGGGTGTTGGTGAGCATCAGCCCGCGTTCGTTGAAGTAGTCCAGGTCGTAGTTGTCGTAGCCCACCGAGATGCTCGACACCACTTCCAGCTCCGCGGCGTTTTCCAGCTGTGCGCGTCCCAGTTTGCGGCCGACGCCGATCAGGCCGTGGGCCTGGGGCAGGGCTTCATTGAACTGCGCGGCGATGTCCCCGAGCTTGGGGTTGGGGACGATGACCTCGAAGTCCTGTTGCAGGCGTTCGGTCATCGCGGGGGTGATGCGGCTGAAGGCAAGTACCGTCTTTTTCATTGCGGGAAGACTCATCAGGCGGGAGAGAATGCCAAGCAAGCTAACATTCCCCACCGGCTTTTTGTAGCCGCTGCCGCAGGCTGCGATGGCTTGCACAGGGGCGGCCTGGTGGCCGCTCTGGAGGGTTCGGCGAGCGTTGCTCAGGCTGAGCCCGCGCAGCGCGGCTACAGGCCCCCGGATCAAGGGGGCGGGCTCAGGTGGCCAGGCGTGCGCCGCTCAGGCTGCCGCTCAGTTCATAGGCCGCCAGTTCCGCCTGGTGCGCGGCGAGGATCTCCGGCAGGGAGCCGCGCAGGTATTCGACCCAGGTCTTGATCTTGGCGTCCAGGTACTGGCGCGACGGGTAGATGGCGTACAGGTTCAACTCCTGGGAGCGGTACTGGGGCATGACCCGTACCAGGGTGCCGTTGCGCAGGCCTTCGATGGCGGCGTACACCGGCAGCACACCCACTCCCATGCCGCTGATGATCGCGGTCTTCATGGCGTCGGCGGAGTTCACCAGGAACGGCGAGCTGTTGATGGTCACCATCTCCTGGCCTTCCGGGCCGTCGAAAGCCCACTTCTCAAGCGGTATCACCGGGCTCACCAGGCGCAGGCAGGCATGGTTGAGCAGGTCGCTGGGTTTGTGCGGGCAGCCGTTGGCTTTCACGTAGGCCGGGGAGGCGCAGACGATGCTGTAGGTGATCCCCAGGCGCTGGGAGACGAACCCCGAGTCCGGCAGCTCGCTGGCCAGGACGATGGACACGTCGTAGCCCTCGTCCAACAGGTCCGGCACGCGGTTGGCCAGGGTCAGGTCGAAGGTCACGTCCGGGTGGGTCTTGCGGTAGCGGGCGATGGCGTCGATCACGAAGTGCTGGCCGATGCCGGTCATGGTGTGCACTTTCAATTGCCCGGCGGGGCGGGCGTGAGCGTCGCTGGCCTCGGCCTCGGCTTCTTCGACGTAGGCCAGGATCTGCTCGCAGCGCAGCAGGTAGCGCTTGCCGGCTTCGGTCAGGGCGATACGGCGGGTGGTGCGGTTGAGCAGTCGGGTTTGCAGGTGAGCCTCAAGATTGGAGACTGCGCGCGAGACGTTGGCCGTGGTGGTGTCCAGTTGCACGGCCGCGGCGGTGAAACTACCGGCTTCGGCGACGCAACTGAAGGCGCGCATGTTTTGCAAAGTGTCCATGGGGTGCTCTCTGGGGAGATGGCAAATTGTGACACGAAGTTACGGGGGCTTGGATAGGCGACCAAGGGATTATCGCGTTTACGGTAACAAAGATTCACAGGAATCCCACCTTATCGCCGCCACGGGCGCCCCCTAGAATTGCGCCGATCCGTAGGAGCCGGTTTGCCGGCGATCCGCGCAACGCGGTTTAGCAGGCGTATCGCTGCGCCGGCCAGCCGATGCCTACGAGAGAAATACTCCCCCCCGATCTTCAGGAATTCGCAGCAGTGCCGCGTCGCATCAGCAGAGGGTTCAAGACCCTCAGTGTTTGGGCTTTATCGTTAGCAATCAGCGGCTGCATCGGAACCGGAGGCATTGCCCCACAAGGCAAGACACTTCCCGCTAATACACTGGCCACCGACGAGGCGATAAAGAGCGCCGCGCAAGAGGCCCATTGGCCCAGTGCCCAGTGGTGGCAGGCCTATGGCGACCCGCAGCTGAACCGCTGGATCACCCTCGCCGTACAAGACAGTCCGAGCCTGGCCATGGCCGCCGCCCGGGTGCGTCAGGCCAAGGCCCTGGCCGGTATTGCCGAGTCCGCCGAGTCGCTGCAGATCAAGGGCGACGCCACCCTCAAGCGCCACAACTGGCCCACCGATCAGTTCTACGGCCCCGGCGCCCTGGCCAACAGCACCACCTGGGACAACAACGCCGCCCTGGGCTTGAGTTATGCCCTGGACCTCTGGGGCCGGGAAAGCAACAGCACCGAGCGCGCCGTCGACCTGGCCCACATGAGCGTGGCCGAAGCCCGCCAGGCCCAGCTGGAACTGGTGAACAACGTGGTGCGCAGCTATATCCAGCTGTCCCTGCACTTCGCCCAGCGCGATATCGTCGCCGCCACCCTGAAGCAGCAGCACCAGATTCTCGAACTGGCGCAACGGCGCCTGGACGGCGGCCTGGGCACCCATTTCGAAGTCAGCCAGGCCGAGGCGCCGCTGCCGGAAACCCATCGCCAGCTGGACGCCCTGGACGAAGCAATCGCCCTGACCCGCAATCAACTGGCGGCCCTGGCCGGCAAGGGCCCGGGGGAGGGCGCGCAACTGCAGCGACCGAGCCTGTCCCTGGGCGCCGCGCTGAAACTGCCCTCGGCCCTGCCCGCCGAACTGCTGGGCCAGCGCCCGGACGTGGTCGCCAGCCGCTGGCAAGTGGCGGCCCAGGCCCGTGGCATCGATGTGGCCCACGCCGGCTTCTACCCCAATGTCGACCTGGTGGGCAGCATCGGTTTCATGGCCACCGGCGGCGGGGCCCTGGAGTTCCTCACCGGCAAGAAACTCAACTACAACGTCGGCCCGGCCATCAGCCTGCCGATCTTCGACGGCGGGCGGCTGCGCTCGGAACTGGGTGAAGCCGCGGCCGGCTACGACCTGGCCGTGGCCAGGTACAACCAGACCCTGGTGGACGCGCTGAAAAGCATCTCCGACCAGTTGATCCGCCGCGAGTCCATGGACAAGCAGCAGGCCTTCGCCGCCGAGTCGGTGGCTGCGGCGCAGAAGACCTACGACATCGCCACCGTGGCCTTCCAGCGCGGCCTGACCGACTACCTGAATGTGCTCAACGCCCAGAGCCTGCTGTTCCACCAGCAGCAGATCCAGCAACAGGTGCAGGCCGCGCGCCTGACCGTCCAGGCGGACCTGGTCACGGCCCTGGGCGGCGGGCTTGAAGCCGGCCGTGACGTCCCTGCGGAAAATCGCACCCAGGCACCCAAGACCCCCGCGGCTCTGGCCGTGTTCGACCACTGAAGCAGGCCCTCATGACTTCCTTGCCCGCCCCTTTGCGCTGGCTGTACTCCCTGGAATGGCGCCGGGGTTTCTTCGACTGGGCGCGCAGCGACGGCGTGACCTGGGTGTATATCTTCAAGGTCCTGGCCGCCGCGTTCCTCACCCTGTGGCTGGCCATGCGCCTGGAGTTGCCGCAACCGCGCACGGCGATGATCACCGTGTTCATCGTCATGCAGCCGCAGAGCGGCCAGGTGTTCGCCAAGAGTTTCTACCGCTTTCTCGGCACCCTGACCGGCTCGGCGGTGATGGTGGCGCTGATCGCCCTGTTCGCCCAGAACACCGAGCTGTTCCTCGGCTCACTGGCGATCTGGGTCGGCATCTGCTCGGCCGGTGCCGCGCGCTACCGCAACTTTCGCGCCTACGGTTTCGTGCTGGCCGGCTACACCGCGGCCATGGTCGGGCTGCCGGCCCTGGCTCACCCGGAGGGCGCCTTCATGGCGGCGGTGTGGCGGGTGCTGGAGATCTCCCTGGGGATTCTCTGCTCGACCCTGGTCAGCGCCGCGATCCTGCCGCAGACCGCCAGCGCCGCCATGCGCAACGCCCTGTACCAACGCTTTGGGGTGTTCGCCCTGTTCGTCACCGACGGCCTGCGCGGGCGCAGCCAGCGCGACAGCTTTGAAAGCAGCAACGTGCGCTTCATTGCCGAGGCCGTGGGCCTGGAAGGGCTGCGCAGCGTCACCGTGTTCGAAGACCCGCACATGCGCCGGCGCAATGGCCGCCTGAGCCGCTTGAACAGCGAATTCATGGGCATCACCACGCGTTTCAACGCCCTGCACCAGTTGCTCGAACGCCTGCGCAGCAGTGGCGCCGACCATGTGGTGGCGGCGATCAAACCGGGCCTGCAGGACCTGGCAGAACTGCTTGACGGTTTCTCCGGCCGGGCCCTGACCAGCCCCGATGCGGGGCGCCTGGCCACGGCCCTGGCGGCCTACAAGAGCGAGCTGCCGGCGCGGGTGCGCAGCCTGCGCACGGCCTTCCAGGAGAGCGGTCCGAGCGATGCCGAGCAGCTGGATTTCCACACCGCCTACGAGCTGCTGTACCGCTTCGTCGACGAGATGCACAGCTACGCCCAGACCCACGCATCCCTGGCCGACCACAGTCACGAACGGGAGCGCTGGGACGAGCCCTACACGCCGCAGACCAACTGGCTGGCCTGCGCCGCTTCGGGCATCCGCGCGGCCTTTGTGCTGGTGGTGCTGGGCAGCTACTGGGTGGCCACCGCCTGGCCCAGCGGCGCCACCATGACCCTGATCGCCGCCGCCACCATCGGCCTGTCCGCCGCGACGCCGAACCCCAAGCGCATGGCCTTCCAGATGGCCTGCGGGACCTTGATCGGGGCCCTGGTGGGCTTCGTCGAAATGTTCTTCGTGTTCCCCTGGATCGACGGCTTCCCGCTGCTGTGCCTGATGCTGGCGCCGGTGATCGTGCTCGGCTCATTCCTCGCCTCGCGGCCCAAGTACGCCGGGGTCGGCCTGGGGCTGCTGATCTTCTTCAGCACCGGCTCGGTGCCGGACAACCTGACGGTCTACAACCCCTACACCTTCATCAACGACTACATCGCCATGGTCATGGGCATGCTGGTCTGCGCCGCGGCCGGGGCGATCATCCTGCCGCCCAACAGCCGCTGGCTGTGGCGGCGCCTGGAGCAGGACCTGCGCGGCCAGGTGGTGTACGCCATCAGCGGCAAGCTCAAGGGCCTGGCGTCGAGTTTCGAGAGCCGCACCCGCGACCTGCTGCACCAGGCCTATGGCCTGGCGGTGGGCCAGCCCAAGGTGCAGAGCGAACTGCTGCGCTGGATGTTCGTGGTGCTGGAAGTCGGCCACGCCATCATCGAGTTGCGCAAGGAACAGGCGATCCTCCCGGTGCACCCGGCCTATGCCGAATCCCAGCCGTGGCGCCAGGCGATCCGGGTCATGGGCCGCTCATTGGTGCGGCTGTTCCTGCAACCGAGCCAGAGCAACCTGGAACGCGGGCTGATCGCCGTGGACCACGCCATCAGCCGGGTCCAGGCCACCGACGAACCCTTTGCCCCGCACTTCGACACCTCGGCCCTGCGCCGGGTCAAGAGCTACCTGCACTTCATCCGCACTTCACTGCTCGACCCGCAATCGCCGCTGGCGGCCTATGCCGTGGCCAAGCCGGCGGCGCCTGCCCCCCAAGGACTTGACCATGCCTCGTGAAATCGCCTTCCACGGCGTTTACATGCCCACCATGACCCTGATGTTCTTCATCGCCGCGGCCCTGGCCTGGGCCCTGGACCGGTTCATTTCCGGCTATGACCTGTATCGCTTCTTCTGGCACCCGGCGCTGCTGCGCCTGAGCCTGTTCTGCTGTCTGTTCGGCGCCATGGCGCTCACTGTCTACCGTTGAGATTCGCCCAATGAAAAAGTTTTTCAGCCTGCTCGCCACCCTGCTCGTGCTGGCCCTGGCCCTGTGGATCGGCCGTACCCTGTGGGAGCACTACATGTACACCCCCTGGACCCGTGACGGCCGGGTGCGGGCGGACATCATCAACGTCGCCGCCGACGTCACCGGTGAAGTGGTGGACGTGCCGGTCAAGGACAACCAGCTGGTGCACAAGGGCGATCTGCTGATGCAGATCGACCCCGAGCACTACCAGATCGCGGTCAAGCAGGCGCAATCGCTGGTGGCCTCGAAGAAGGCCACCTGGGAGATGCGCAAGGTCAACGCCAAGCGCCGTGCCGACCTGGACAACCTGGTGATCTCCAAGGAAAACCGCGACGACGCCGGCAACATCGCCGACTCGGCCCTGGCCGACTACCAGCACGCCCAGGCGCAGCTGGAAGCGGCGGAGCTCAACCTCAAACGCACCCAGGTGCGCGCGGCGGTGGACGGCTACGTCACTAACCTCAACGTGCACCGCGGCGACTACGCACGCATCGGCGAGCCGAAGATGGCGGTGGTCGACATGAACTCGTTCTGGGTCTACGGCTTCTTCGAAGAAACCAAGCTGCCCCACGTGCGCGTGGGGGATAAAGCGGACATGCAACTGATGAGCGGCGAAGTGCTCAAGGGCCACGTGGAAAGCATTTCCCGCGGCATCTACGACCGCGACAACCCGGAAAGCCGCGAACTGATCGCCGACGTCAACCCGACCTTCAACTGGGTGCGCCTGGCCCAGCGCGTGCCGGTGCGCATCCACATCGATGAAGTGCCGGAAGGCGTGCTGCTGGCGGCGGGCATCACCTGCACCGTCATCGTCAACCCCGAGCCCCTGTAAGAGCTGGCTTGCCAGCGAAAGCGCCGGCAGGGGCGATGCAAGGCTCGCGGGCCTCTTCGCCGGCAAGCTGGCTCCTACGAGGGAGGCATCGGCTGTAGGAGCTGGCTTGCCAGCGAAAGCGTCGGCATGGGTGATGCGAGGCTCGCGGGCCCTTTCGCCGGCAAGCCGGCTCCTACGACAGTGGGGGCGACGGTTATTTGTAGGTTTTCTGCATGATCGCCAGGGACTTCTTCGCCGTGGCTTCCAGACCGTCGTTGACGTGGTTGATCGCGGCCACCAGCTTCGGGTTCTGCAGCACGTCGACACCGGGGTAACGCTGCTGGGCCAGGCGCGAGACGATGATGTACTGGGTCACCGCGTAATGCAGATCGAACTTGCCGCTGTCCCGGGCCTTGGCAATGGCCGCTTTGACAAAGGCCTGGCGCTCGGCCGTGGTCATGCCCTGGAACAGGTCGGGGAGATCGAAATGGATCTCGGCCGAGAAAATCGCCACCTCCTCATCTCGTGCTTCGTCGTACATCACCTGCTTGCTGGTCACGCGCTTCTTGAGGTCGGCAAAGCGCTGTTCGCCTTCGGCCAGTTGCTCTGGGCTCATCTTGCCTTTCAGGGCATCCAGCTGGCTGGTGTCCTCGGTGTTGTCGATGACTTTCAGCCAGGCGTAGGCCTTCACCAGATCGCCGGACTCTTCGGCGGCGTCGGCCAGGCTCTGCTGCGGTTCCGGGTTGCCGTGCAGCGCCGAGCGTTCCAGCCAGCGCAGGGCCAGGTCCCGGTCCTTGGGAATGTCCTTGTCGCCGAACCAGTAGGTGGCGTACATGCCGTACTCGGCGCACCAATCGTTCTGCGACGCCGAGTAGGCGATGTAGTTGAACGACTCGCGGTCGCGCTCGGCCTTGGGCTTGTCCGTTTCCTGGTCAGTGGTGGTGGACAGGTAGCAGAAGGCCCGGGTGTAGTGCGGCGCGGCCATGGCGAAGCAGCCCTTGGCGTTCTTGTAGTCCTCGATCTCGTTCAGCTTGTAACCGATGCCGTACAGCAGATCGGCCTCCATGGCCGGGTTGCAGTATTCGTTGCTGCTGACCTTGGGCAAGACGCTGTCCAGCGTCAGCTTGGGCAGGGTGTCATTCAGTTCGGGGACTTTCGGTTCGGTGTTTTCCGGAGCTGTGGAGGCGCAGGCCGCCAGCAAGACAGCCAAGGCCAGTGGCAGCGCGTTGAACAATTTCAATGGGTATTCCCTGATCGGCGAATGAAAAGGCGCGCATGAAATCAGGCTGGGACGGGGGAAGGAGGAGCGTTAGCCATTCCGTGCTTGGGTGTCGACGCCAGCGATTCCATGCTGCATGAGCCCTAGGGGCTCAAGGTCGCGCATTCTACTGGGATTGAGAGGGCGTACAACCCAAACCGCGGCATCTGGTTGACCGCGGCAAGGGGACCTGAGGCCTTGAGCGGATGACACCTCGGCGACGGCTTCAACAGCGCTAGCGCCGCCGCTCCCGTTCTGACTTGCGCTTGGCCAGAATGGTTTTGGCCTTGGCTACGCTGTCTTCCACGCTCAGGTCATCGTCCTCCAGCACGGCCTGCAGCGCCGGGTCTTGCCACAGGTCCACGGCCGGGCCGGTGCTTTGCACCAGGCGGGAAATCAAGGCGTAGGCCACCAGTTGGCCGCGGGTGTGGAACTTCGGGTGGCGCTCCTGCATGTCCACCAACTGGGCGACGAACGCATGCCGTTGCTCAGGCGACATGCCCGCGAATACTTCCGGGTAGCTGAAGTACAGATCCCCTGTGCCCAGGGCGATGAGGTCCTGGCGCAGCGCCTGCTCAATCTCCTGTTTCGGCGTGAGTTGACCGAGCAATCGGGTGTAATGCTGCTCGCCTTCGGCCAACTGCTGAGGGCTCATCTTGCGTTTCAGCGCTGCGAGCGTTTGGGCGTCATCCAGGGTTCGGGCCCAGGCGAAGGCCAGCGGCAAATTGTCCTGTTCGTTGCTGCGCACCATCTCCTGTTGCGAGTCCTGGTCGCCGTGCCGAGCGGCGCGTTCCAGCCAGGCCATGGCCAATGCCTTGTTCGGGCGCTGGTCCAGCTTGCCGACGTTATAGATGTGGTACAGGCCCGCTTCCGCACAGGATTCATTGTGCTGGGCGGCGTAGGCGATGTAGTTGAAGGCTTCGCTTTTGTCGTAGTCCTTCTGCCTGGAACCGACAATCCCGCCCAGGATGCACAGGCTCATGGTGTTGTGGGGGGCGGCCATGATCAGGCAGGCGCGGGCCATCTGTATGGCCTGGCTTGCCAGCAGGGTACGGCTTGCGCCATGCCGCACCTCGTCCTCATTGATCAGTCGGATGCCGAGGCCGACCAGCCGTTCGCTGTCCATCTCCGGTGAGCAGTACGGGTTGGCCTCGACCTTGGGCAGGATCTGTTCCAGGCTCAGGTCCGGCAGGGTGGCATTGAGTTTTTCGTCCGGTGACGAGGCATTGCAGCCCAGTAGCAGAGTGAGGATGGCCAAGGGCAGCAGGCTACGAGATTTCAATGAAGAGTCCCTGAGGTTCAATCGTAAAAGGCAGGACGCCAAGAGGGCATGAGCAGGGGCGGGGTGCAGCCGTTGCGTGCCTGAGGTGCCGCTTCCCTGGAATTTGAGTGCGGGCATTCTATGGGCATCGGCGCGGCATACAACGGTGTCATGCAACGGATGCCCTGCGTGGGGTGCTCAGAGCTTGGCGTTCAAGCCAAACCGCTTCATCAGTCCCTTCTCCAGCCAACCCTTGGGCAGCAGGTTGGCCAGCAGCGGCAGGGCGCGGCTGCCATTGCCCAGGCGCACCAGGCGCGGCGGGTTGTCCTGCTGCACGGCCTTGAGCAAGCCGGCGGCAAATTCGCTGGCGGGGGTCGGCTTGTCCTGGGAGGCCTTGGCCCGGGCGCGGATGCCCTCGCGCAGGGGCCACCAGGGCGATTGTTCGTTGAGCAGCTGTTCGGCTTCATGCCCGGCGTTCTTGGCGAAGCTCGATGCAATGGCCCCGGGCTGCACTTCCATGACCCGGATGCCGAACGGCGACAGCTCCATGCGCAGGGCGTCGCTCAAGGCATGCACCGCGGCCTTCGAGGCGCAGTAGGCGCCGGCAAACGGCGTCACCAGCACCCCGGACACACTGCCGATATTCACCACCAGGCCACGGCTGCGGCGCAGCACCGGGAACATCGCCCGGGTCACCCCGACCACCGAGAACACATTGGTTTCGAACTGGCGCTGCATGGCTTGCACACCGCCATCCAGCAGCGGGCCCATGGCGCCGTAGCCGGCGTTGTTGATCAGCACATCCAGGCCGCCGTATTGCTGGTTGATCTCCTCGCTCAAGGCGCTCAGGGCCGGGGCGTCATTCACGTCCAGTTGCACGGCCTTGAAACCGGCGTCTTGTAGGGTGTTCACGTCCTCGGCCTTGCGAGCGGTGGCGAGCACGGTGAAACCGGCGCCCTTGAAGGCATCTGCCAGGGCGCGGCCGATGCCGCTGGAACAACCGGTGATCAACGCTACGGGCATGGCGCGGTCCTTGTGCTGGGTGAGGGGAGGGGCGAATCAGTCGGAGAAACTACCCTGTAGACGCTCGGCGCGAAACTCCAGGGTTTGCGGGCGATAGCCGGGGCGCAGCGGTGGCAGCGGCAGGCAGTCCTGCCAGTTGGCGCCGGCCTGCAACTCGCCGGGGCCACGGTAGCGCGGGGCGCTGTACTGGTTGTCGGCGAGGTTGACGGTATCCCCCGGGGCATAGGCGGCGACCCGCCAGCGCAGTTCCACCAGGGGCACCTTGTTGCCGTTGTTGAGCTTGACCTGCAGCGGCCGGTCGGCGGGGCAGTGGTCCGGCGCGTAGCTCAGGCGCAGCTCCAGGCGCGCCAGTTGCTGGGCTTCGCGGTTGTCCAGCCAGACCACCCAGCAGGCCACCAGGGCCAGGCCGAACGCAGCGGCCAGGGACACAGGAAGGGCTTTGGCGGGGTAGCGCAGAAGCAGGATCAGCCAGGTGATGACCAGCAGAACGCCGATGAACATGAGGTGAGCCTCGGGGAAAAGGAGGGGACATCCTACCTAAGCGTAGGTGGGGTTGGCGATGGAGGAGGGCTGTTGTGACGTTATCCACAGGCCTGGTTTTGATGGGGGTGTTAGGGACAATAGAAGGTCTGTTAAAGCGGATTTATGCCGATAGTGGACATCATGTGGTCCACTCTGGTGCCCGCCCGAGCGGGTGGTTGGCATGCTCCCGGGGCCTCTATTCACTCCTGGAACACCTTTACCGGGACTGGAAAATGCTCAGGTTCTAAGGGCTGCAAACATCGAACGAGGCGAATGCTAGCTGAAGGGGTGGACTCCGCTTTCGACTGTGAAGAGTGCTGGTGCCAAGGACGAGACATGCCCGTGGTGGCGATCTATGAGGTGTATAATCTCCGGGCTTTGGCATCAATCATGGGGCGATGATGGACGTATCACTGCAGCAGATTTTGCAAACTGCACAGATCAGCGATCTGAAGAAGCTGGGGACGTTTCTTGAGGTCAAACGCTTTGTCGAAACTCAGCTCTATTTGAAGTTAGGGGCAAATGGCTGGAGCTCTTTATCTTTGAAGTTGAAGCGCCTCAGTGCCCTCGCAGAAGAGGGGCGAGAGTGCGAACGTGCGCTCAGTGATGCCTTGCCCTATCCGGTTGTACGCAATGAAGTTTCAAAAAGAATCGGCTTCAGGATGTGCGCCAGGAATGTTGCAGAACTAAGAGACGCTTTGTCCTTGTTGTCGAAATGCGCTGTTCGTCCTAGGTTTGATCCTTACGAACGTTTCGAAAAGAACAAGCTTAAAAACTTTGTAAGCAGTTCAAGACTGGAAGGCATAGACATACCGATCTTCGACGAAAAAGCCTCGTTGGAAAAAGTCTTGGCCAAGCATGGAAGACCGTTGAATAGATAAATACGACGCTTCTCATGATCATTACTGCTACCCCGCCTCCTCAGTGCTTAAAAACAAGCTGAATATCCAGGAAATGGCCGCCCTTGAGGCGGCGGAGAGGGACATCACCGCGCTGACCGTCAGTCGGGTTCGCTATGTTGCTCCGCCCTACAGCCTGGAGAATCTCAAGCTGCTGCATCGACAGTTGTTTTCCGACCTCTATGCCTGGGCGGGAGAGATAAGAAATGTTGATATCTCCAAGGGCGGGACGCGTTTCTGTAACTGCGGAAGAATCGAGGCGGAAGCCCTGAAGATTTTTTCCAATCTTCAAGAAAACAACTGGCTGAGTGGACTTGAACGAAACGATTTCTGTGAAAAGTTGGCGGAATTCTACTGCGAGCTGAACATGATTCATCCGTTTCGCGAGGGCGATGGCCGAGTCCAGCGGATCTTCTTTGAACACCTCGCGCTATCGGCCGGTTACGAACTGGACTGGGAAGAGGTCAGCCAGGATGAGTGGCTTGAAGCGAATATCAATGGCGTCTATGTGAACTACGCGCCCATGGCAGAGATCTTCAAGCGCATCGTCACTGCCTAAAACCTCCTATCGAAGTTGGCCGCAATGGCCTGCTTGTTCTGGCGTGCTACGGCGTGCCGCCATCCTAAACATTCCCAACACCCATGGCTTGGACATAAACGGCGACGCCTTCGTCGTTGCTGCGTGTCGAACCCGGACTAGCCTTTGAGCGTCGCAGCACACTCAGCGACCGGGCTTGGTAACTCGTTCTGATACAGGCGCAACAGCGCCGCATTTCACTTGTGCAATGGCAGCTGTGCGTGGGAGGGGGCGTCCCTGCCGGGTTCCTGTATCTCCGGTTTACCAACCTGCACGCAGCTGCCACCCCTCCGCTTGGTAACCCGTTTTGATGCAGCTGCAGCAGCGTCCCATTTCGCTATGGCAGGCGGGTTGTGCGCCTGCGCATTCGTGCAATGGCAGCTGTGCGTGGAAGGGCTTCGTCCCTGCCGGGTTCCTGTATCTCCGGTCGACCAATCCACGCACGGCTGCCACCCATTCGTTTGGTCGCGAACGTGGCAGTCCTCACTTTGATACGGGAGGTTCAATCATGTGCGCTATCAAAACCTCGGGCTTCGTCACCTTCGGTTCCTGTGGTGATGCCGATCAGTCCCTGTTCCGCGTCAATGCCGACGTGCCTCTGCAGCAGGCGCTGGAGCACGCGTCGACCCTGCTGTACTACGCCAAGAAATTCGCTCTGGATGCGGCCATGGAAGACCAGGGCGAGCGTTACGCCTGGGCCGCGCATTTCCTGGCGGAAATGGGCAAGGCGGTGATCGATGACGTGGGATTGGGAATGAAGGACGAGGTGTTGCAGGCCTGATCGATGTTTCTTGATCAGGGAGTCGAAAGGGCGCTACGTCTTCGTGGGAGGGACGCGGCGCTTTTTTGCTTCTTGTAGCCGCTGCCGCAGGCTGCGAACGACCGCGCAGCGGGCGCAGGGGGCTCAAGATCGCAGAAGGTCCTTCGGCCCTTTTCACAGCCTGCGGCAGCGGCTACAAAAATCCCCCTGTCCAAGTGCCTGCGGATAGGGGACGCCGGCACCTGGAAAGGGGGAGCACAAAGGTCTTGCTAGCACGACTCCCTGCTTTTACTTGCAGCTTGCCGCTTGAAGCTTACGGCTGCTTCTACTTGCCGCTGTTACTGGGCGATGGTCTTCACCGAGACGCCACGTTCCACCGGCGTCGAGCGCCCGTAGATATCCTCAAACCGCTCGATATCGTCCTCGCCCAAATAACTGCCCGATTGCACTTCGATGATCTCCAGCGGGATCTTGCCCGGGTTGCGCAGGCGGTGCACCGAGGCAATCGGGATGTAGGTGGATTGGTTCTCGGTGAGCAGGAACACGTTCTCGTCACAGGTGACTTCGGCGGTGCCGCTGACCACGATCCAGTGTTCGGCGCGGTGGTGGTGCATCTGCAGCGATAGGCAGGCCCCCGGCTTGACCGAGATGTGCTTGACCTGGAAGCGCCCGCCCATGTCCACCGAGTCGTAGGAGCCCCACGGGCGGTAGACCTCGCAGTGGTTCTGGGTTTCGCTGCGGCCCTGTTCGTTGAGGGTGTTGACCATCTGTTTTACCCCTTGGACCTTGTCCTTGTGGGCAATCATCATGGCGTCCTTGGTTTCTACGACGACGATGTTGTCCAGGCCGATCACCGACACCAGCTTGCCGTTGCCGTGGATCATGCAGTTGTGGCTGTCCTGGATCACCACATCGCCTTTGCTGACGTTGCCGTTGGCGTCTTTTTCATGCACGTCCCACAGCGACGACCAGCAGCCGACATCGCTCCAGCCGGCGCTCAGTGGCACCACGCAGGCGCGTTGGGTCTTTTCCATCACCGCGTAGTCGATGGAGTTGTCCGGGCAGCAGGCGAAGGTGGCTTCGTCGATGGTCACGGTGTCCGCGTCCTGCTGGCTGCGTTCCAGGGTCAGGAGGCAGGTGTCGTAGATGTCCGGGTCGTGTTTCTTCAGCTCTTCGAGGAAGCGGCTGGCGCGGAACAGGAACATGCCGCTGTTCCAGAAGTAGCCGCCGGCCTGGACGAACTCGGTGGCGCGTTTTTCGTCGGGCTTCTCGACGAACTGCGCGACCCGGCTGATGCCCTCCGGCAGCAGCGCATCGTTGCTGGACTTGATGTAGCCATAGCCGGTTTCCGGTTTGGTCGCCGGCACGCCGAACAGCACCATTTCGCCCCGCTCGGCGGCCACGGTGGCCAGGGCCAGGGCCCGTTGCAGGGCTTTCTGATCGTCCAGGACGTGGTCGGCGGGCAGCACCAGCATCAGTTCGTCACGGCCTTCGTTGACCAGCATCATCGCGGTCAGGGCCACGGCCGGGGCGGTGTTGCGGCCGAAGGGCTCCATGAGGATGCGCTGGGACTCGAGCTTACGGGCTGCCAGTTGCTCGTTGACGATGAAGCGGTGGTCCTTGTTGCAGACCACGATCGGGGTGTCCATGCCTTCGAACACCAGGCGCTCCAGGGTTTGCTGGAACAGCGTGTGTTCGCCGGTCAGGGCGAGGAATTGCTTGGGGAATTGCTTGCGCGAAAGCGGCCAAAGACGTGAGCCGCTACCACCTGACAAGATCACCGGAATCATGTTGTTACTCCTTCAAACATCGTATGGGTTAGAGCTACTGCGTTCTGTCGTTTCACTCTTGTTTTTGTCTCGGTGTAGCCGCTGCCGAGGTACGAGGCTGCGCTGGGCTGCGAAGCGGCCCCGGAGGGCGGTCCTGCGGACCGCGTCGCAGCCTCGGGCCTCGGCAGCGGCTACAGGTCTTAACGGGTGGAGACGGGGCGTTTCACCCACACCGGCGACAGGTTGCTGCCGTTGCCGGTGACGTAGAGCACCGCCGCTTCGCCGCGCTCCAGGGCCACGGGCTTGAGGTCGCTGACTTTTTTATCGCCGTCGTACAGGGCGAAGCTGACCTTCACCGGGTTGATTTCGCGCTCGCCGCGGCCTTTGGCAGCCACCGCCTTGACCACGTCGGTCTTGCCGTCGGCGGTCTTCAGGGTCAGGGCCTGGTCGCTGAGGTTCTGTACCCGCACCAGGGATTTCTGCTTGTTCTTGAACGGCGGTTCTTCGATCAGTTGCGGCTGGCCGCTGGCGTTGTTGACCAGGGTGTAATAGTGATCGGCGGCCAGTTTCACCGGCACGCTCTGGCTGCCCACCTTGGCGGTGTAGTCGCCGCCGGGCATGAAGCTGAAGTCGCTGCTGGCCAGGGGCGCGACGTCGTTGACGTTGGTGCTGCCCACCGTGGCGCTGACTTCGCTGTTGCTGGCGTTGTACAGGCGCACGAAGGTCGAGCCCTTGGGCGCGGTGGGGCCGTACAGCGCGGCGTCGCCACCGGCGAAGGCGGACAGGGACAGGACGCTCATGCCGGCAGCCAGGGTGATTGCTTGGGCGAGACGGCGAGGAGTAGTGATGAAAGTCATGAGTGTTACCTCTTTGTTCAGTTTTGCGCCCGGTCGGGCGTCTCGGATTTCGAAGTGTTGCTGGCCAGGTTTTGCTGGCGAGCACCGGCTTGCTTGAGCGCTGCGACCCACTGCGGGTCGGCGTCGCCGATTTCGTTGTTCACAGGCAGATAGCGTTCAGGGAATTCCCAGATCAGCACCTGGGGCGGGTGGTTCTTGAAGTCGTCGCTTTTCAGGTAGCTGAGCATCGGCAGGATCGGGCCGTGGCCGTCTTCGGCGTAGCTCAGGACGTCGCTGTGCAGGGCCTGTTTCAGGGCGCCGACGAAGTTCCAGTTGGGGTTGGCGCTGTAGCTGGTGCCCACCAGGGTCACCGGCACTTCGTGGTCGGCGAACAGCGCGTCGTCGGCGGCCGGCTGTTCCTCGCTGGCGCGGGTCACGCGCTTTTGCAGGGGCTCTTCGGCCGGCATCAGGTTGTCGAACAGCGGGTCCAGGGGCAGGAAGCGCCGCAGGTCACCCTGGTGCTTCACGGTCTCTTGGGTCTCGGTGACGAAGCGTTGTGGCTGACCGCTGAGCGGGGTCTTGGCGGCGATGGCCTGGGCCAACTGGCGAGCGACGACTTCGGCGCCTGCCGGGGTCCAGTGGGTGTCGGTACGCAGGAACACTTGCTGGCCCTGTTGCTTGGCCTGTTGCAGGGGGCCCAGCAGGTCGGGGGCAAGGATCTTGTTGGCGGCGACCCGGGCATGGAAGTCCTGGTAGAGGTTGGCGTGAATGCGCGCCGGGCGCACCTCGTCCAGGTGCTCCGGGTACAGGCGCGCCTTGGCCGGAATGATGGCCATCACCAGTTTCACTCCGTGCTCTTTCAAGGTCTGGCGCACGCCTTCCACCAGGGCGTAGTTGCCTTGCAGGTTGAGCTCCTCGTTGACCACGGGGTTGAACTCTTCATCGCTGTACAGCCACTGGTCGCGGCCCAGTACCACCCCGGGGCGGCCTTCGTTGAACAGCTTGAAGTCCAGGGCGGCCCACAGGTTGGTGCCCAGGCGCTTGATCGGGAACTGGTCGTCGTAGTGGGTTTCCACGGCCTTGGCCCAGCGCCCGTTGAGCACGGTGGCGTCATTGTTGGTGCTGAAGCCGAAGAAGCTGCGCACCGACCACAGCCCCAGCGCCAGCAGGGTCACCAGGAACAGGGCGATGTAGAACACACGTAATGAGCGGGTCATGGGCAGATCCCTCAGAACTGGAAGTAAAGGAACGGCGAGAAGCTTTGCGCCGAGAGTTTGAGAATCGAGGCGATGAACAGCAGCAGCACCAGGGCGCGCATCACGTAGCGCGACCAGTCGGCGCTCCAGTAGGCCGGTTGCACCTGGGCCTCGGTGCCGACGATGTAGCCGGGCTGGTGAATGCTGCCGGGGGTGTCCCCGGGCACTGCCTTGATCAGGCCGGGCTGGGCGCTGGCCGGGCCGTCGGCGGGGCTAGCGACGTCGGGCTTGGCCTTGACCGGTGCCGGGTTGCGGTACAGGTCACGCAGGCCGAAGAACGCCAGGGTGGCGTAGGCCAGGATCAGGGTCGCCACTTGCAGGCCGGTGAGGCTGGCGCGATTGAGTTCCGACAGCGACCAGTCGCCAAAGCTGAACATGGCGCCGTACATGCGCCCGGCCACGTGCAGGTTCTCGGCACGGAAGATCACCCAGCCCATCACCACCAGCAGGAAGGTCAGGGCCCAGCGCACCGGGTTCAGGCTGCGTGGAGTGGTGTTGATGCCCAGGGCCTTTTCGATGGCCAGCCACATGCCGTGCCAGGCGCCCCAGACGATGTAGGTGATGTTCGCACCGTGCCACAGGCCACCGAGCAGCATGGTCAGGAACAGGTTGCGGTAGGTGATCAGGGTGCCTTTGCGGTTGCCGCCCAGGGTGATGTACAGGTAGTCGCGCAGCCAGGTGGACAGGCTGATGTGCCAGCGCCGCCAGAACTCGGTGATCGACTGGCTGATGTAGGGCTGCTTGAAGTTTTCCATGAAGCGAAAACCCATCATCAAGCCCAGGCCGATGGCCATGTCGCTGTAGCCGGAGAAGTCGAAGTACAGCTGCGCGGTGTAGGCCAGGGCGCCGAGCCAGGCATCGCCCGTGGTGGGGTTTTGCAGGGCGAAGCAGTGGTCGGCGACCACCGCCAGGGTATCGGCGATGAACACTTTCTTGATGAAGCCCTGCATGAAGCGAGTGCAGCCTTCGGAGAACTTGTCCAGGGTGTGGGTGCGATTGTTGAACTGGTCCGCCAGGTCGCGAAAGCGCAGCACGGGGCCGGCGATCAGGTGCGGGAAGATCGCCACGAACGCCGCGAAGTCGATGAGGTTGCGGGTGGCCGGGGTGTCGCCGCGGTAGACGTCGATGATGTAGCTGATGGACTCGAAGATGTAGAACGAGATGCCGATCGGCAGCAGGATGTGGGTCAGGATGAACGGTTCCAGACCGTAGGAGGTCATGATCGCGTTGATGCTGTCCACGCCGAAGTTGGCGTACTTGAAGTAGCCGAGGATGCACAGGTCGACGCCGACGCCGAGCAGCAGCCAGCGTTGGGCCGGCTTGGTGCGGACCCCGGCGGCGCCGACTTTCAGGCCGATCCAGTAGTTCCACAGGGTGACCCCGGCGAACAGCGCCAGGAAGTCCACGCGCCACCAGGCATAGAACACGTAGCTGGCGATCAGCAGCAGCAGGTTGCGATAGCGTTGCCCGCTCAAGTAGTACAAGCCGAGAAAGATCGGCAGGAACAGGAACAGGAACACATTGGACGAGAAAACCATCCCGATCTCTCCATGTTTAACCAATAGTCAGAGGCCGCAGCCCCCCCAAACCCCCCCCGTGAAAAACCGCGGGGGCGTATTGCATTCATGACGCTCTCTGTCGCCGCTGCCGAGGCACGAGGCTGCGATGGGCTGCGAAGCGGCCGCCCTGGCGGCGGTCCTTTGGACCGCGTCGCAGCCTTGTGCCTCGGCAGCGGCTACAGGTGTTGCTGTTACGGGCCCTTGCTGCCTTTTTCGTGGGTCGGGTCGTAGACCTTGGTCAGGTCGCCGCCCAGGCGGAAGGTCTTGAACGGCTGCATCTTGTGCTTGCGTTCCAGCACATCCGGGGCGCAGGTGTAGAGGCTGCAGTAGGGTTCCAGCCAGGCGAATTTGGAGTCGACCTTGAGGTCGGTCATGTCCTGGGCCTTGCCGTTTTTCTGCTCGAAGGTGTCCGGGTCTTTCACCCCAGCCAGCACTCGCTCGCCCAGGCGCTTGAGCGCGCCGTTGTTTTCCTGGCGCAGGTCGACGCCGTTGACCTGGGCGAAGCTGGCGATCATCGCCAGCGGCGGCAAGGCGTAGTTGTGGTACGCCAGGGCCCGTTGCTGGCGCTTGAGTTCGTTGGGCAAAAAGCCGTCGGCGTCGACCTGGTGGGCGCCGACCTTGTATTCCTTCACGGCCCAGTCGAACAGGTCGCGGCGGTTGGTGGCCACGGCGGTGGCCATCACCGACCAGGCGGCCCAGTAGGAGTGGTTGTTGGTCTTGTCCAGGGGCAGGTTGTCCCAGTCGCTGACTACCTGGTCGGCCATCTTGCTGAACCAGGCCTCGATCTTCTGCGCCTGTTCCTGGTGGCTGGCCAGGGGGTGGGAGTCGGAGAAC
This sequence comes from Pseudomonas sp. 50_B, assembly GCF_017491625.1. Taxonomy (NCBI): domain Bacteria; kingdom Pseudomonadati; phylum Pseudomonadota; class Gammaproteobacteria; order Pseudomonadales; family Pseudomonadaceae; genus Pseudomonas; species Pseudomonas sp. 50_B. Next base: position 37,391 of record NZ_JAFGYX010000008.1, on the reverse strand, counting down.
TTCAGCCGCAGGTAGGCCGAGGCCATGCTGCCCAGGGCCCATTTGCGCATGGACTTGCCGGTGTGGTTGAAGTCCTTGGACATCAGCGCGTCGGCCTGGGCCCAGGCGCTGAGCCAGGCGAGGGTGCAGTCCAGTTGCTCCGGGCGGCCGTCGCGCATGAACTGCATGACCCGCTTGCTGGTGCCGCGCTCGATCTTGGTGATGTCCGCGGTGGTGTCGCGAAAGGCCTGTTCGGACTGCACGTTGAGGGTGGCCCGGGCCTTGTCCGAGCCTTCGTACTTGCTGCGAAACTGCAGGGCGCCGGTGTAGGGCGCGGGCATGGCGTCGCAGCCTTCGCTGTCGTCACCGCTCTTGAACTTGTCCACCGGGGCGTAATAGCCCTGGGGCGGACGCAGCGGCGCGGCGGCCTGGGCGCTGCCGGTGAGCATGGCCAGCCCCAGCAGGCTGGGTATCAACAGGCGTTTCAGGTGTGTGCTTTGCATAGGTAACCTCATTGCCCGATCTGCGCGGTGCGTTGCTCGGCGCTCGGGAATACGTTGCGTTTGCAAATTTTCGCTTCGACCTTCTGCCCGGCAGTGCCCGCTTCCGGGCCCTGGATTTCCACCGCCAGCAGGTTCTGCGAGGCCCAGTCTTCGTCAGTGCGCAGTTCGAAGGCGAAGCGCCCGTCGGTGTCGGACGTTTCCGGTTTTTCGATCTTGATGTCCTCGTGGCGGCCGTTCATGTACCAGAGGGTGGCTTGCAGGGTTTTCACCGAAGGGTCGGCGAAGCGGATGTCGACCTGATGGCCGCTGTTGCGCAGGTCCAGGTTCTTGCTGTTGACCAGCAATTCGTTCTTGCCCGGCTTGAGGGTGGTGCTGGCGCTCATCTGCGGGTCCTTGCCTTCGCAGCCGTTGTCCAGCAGGGCCATCATCTGCCGGTAGATGGTTTCCTGGTCCAGGCGGTACAGCGGCGAGAATTCCCAGATCAGGATCTTCGGTGGGGACTTCTGGAATTCGTCGCTGCCCAGGTACTGCAGCATCGAGCCTTCCAGGCCACCGCCGGGGAAGGCGACGTTGAGAATGTCGGCACCGATGGCCTCTTCGAGGAAGCCGGCGAAGTTGTAGTTCTTGCCGCTGTGGCTGGTGCCCACCAGGGTGATCTGCGGGTTGCCGGAATCACCGAACAGGTCGCCGTCGCCGGCCTCGCCCTTGGGCTCGGTGGTGAACTGGTCCATGTACTGGATGGCGTAGCTGGTGCCGCACAGCTGCCCGGCCATGTTGTGCAGGGTGCCGGTCTTACCCATGCGCCCGGACTTGTGGGTCTCGAATTCACGCCGGGGAATGTCGGCGAAGGCTGGCAGTTGCTTGACCTTGTCGGCGACGATCTTGGCGGTGCGCTGGGCGCCGTAAGGGGTCCAGTGCTGGTCGCCGCGGAAGTAGAAGTCGTGGGCCGGCAGGGTGTCGGGCAGTTGTTCGTTGGTCAGCGGCGACAGGTCCGGCACCACGTAGCCCATCTGCGCGAAGCGCCTGAGCATGGCCTGGTAGTTGTTCAGGGCCTTGTCGTAGTCGAAGCGGGCTTTCTGTTCCGGGTTGAGCTTGTTGCGGTTCACCAGGCCGCGGGTCGGCTGGTAGACCAGCACCAGTTCCACGCCCTTGCTCTTGAAGGCTTCGTGCAGCTGCTTGAGGCGGCGGTAGCCTTCAGGCGTGGTGTTGAACTCGGTGCGCAAATCTTCCTGGGTACGGAACAGCCAGTCGCCCTGGGCTTGCACCAGGGTGGTGAAGTTCTGCTGGTAGCGTGTCACGTAGTTCTTCGCGTCGTGGGCGGCCGGGCACAGGTTGCAGCACGGCTCGGCGGTGAAGTTCGGCGCCTGGGGCTCATCGGCACGGGCGCCGGCACTGGCGGCGAGAATGCCGGCGGTCAGCGCCGACAGGCTCAACAGTTTGATCAGGTGTGGGGGCATGACAGTCATCCTCAATCGCGCATTTCGGTCTGGCGTTCGACAGGGTCGATCAGCACGGCTTTTTGCTGGCGCACCATCAGGTCGAGGATTTCATCCTGGCGTTCGCCAAGGATCCCCGAAAAGCTGATGCCGCTGCTTTTGGTGGGCGCGAGCATGGACACGCGATACAGCTCCACGCTCAACGGCGAGTCGATGGACAGCGGGCCGCTGCCATTGGCCGCCAGCTCGCCGCCGACCACCATCAGCGAAACCTGAGCGTCGAATGGGTCGAGCTTGATGTCGCGGTCGGTGTCGGACAGGTCCTTGATGTGGCCGTAGACGCCGGTCAGGCCGTTGGCCATGGCGATGTTTTCGTACAGGCGGATGTTCACGCTGTTGCGAATGCGGATGCCGTGGCGTTTGTTGCTGATCACCTTGTTGCCCCACAGCAGGTTGTCGGCGCTCTCGTAGAGGGTGATGCCGTCGGTGTGGTTGCGGTAGATCTCGTTGTAGGCGATCAGGTTGTTGACGCTGTTACGGTCGATCACCAGGCCCGAGAGTTTGTTGTCGTAGCTGCGGTTGTTGAAGATGAAGCTGTCGTTCACTTCCCGGGAAATGATGATGCCGTGCTTCTTCTTGGTCCCGTGGACGGTGTTGTCGGCGATGATCAGACCGTGGGAACGGTCGTGGGGGTCGATGCCGTAGACGATGTTGTCCTTGTAGGTGTTGCCCTTGACCACGAAGTCGCGGGTTTCGTAGCAGTAGAAGCCGTACCACATGTCCGAGAAATCCGAGCCGATGATCCAGCCGGTGGGTTCATCGCGCTTGAGCACCTTGGCCATGTTCGGCGTGTACTGGGAAATACTCACTCCGTAGGACTTGGAGTTGGCGTAGCCGAAGCTGGCCATCTGGCTGTTGACGATGTAAGTCTCGGTGCCGCCCCAGGCCAGCAGGAACGGGCGGAATTCCTTGGGCGAGCGGAAGGTCGCCGGGCCGTTGTCTTTCTCGCGCCAGCCGGTGACCTTGGTGTCGCGCACAAACAGCTGGCCATCGTTGACCAGGAACGAACCGCCTTCCTGGGACAGGCGCAGCTCCTGGGTCTGTTTGTCGATTTCCAGGATGCCCTTGCGCCCGACCACGATCGGCAGGCGCGCGAGGAATACACCCGGCGCGGTTTCGCTGATGTACTGCTTGGGCAGTTTCTTGGCCAGGTCCTTGAGGTTGATGTAACCGTCGTCGATAAAGATCGCCTGGGGAATGCCGTGCTGGCGCACCACCCATTCGGCCATCTTGTTGTCACCGCCGATAAAGTCTTTCAGGGCGTCTTCCTGCATCATCCGGCGCACGCTGATCTTGCCCGGCTGGCTGCGCACGATCTTCGCCGCAACGGCCTCGGCGGTGTAGCCGGAGAGATCGGGCAGGGTCGGCGTGGCCAGGTTCAACGGCTCAGTGGGCGCGCTGCTGACGGTATAGGTCTTGGCCTGTTGCAGTTCCTTGGCGACGATCGGCGCCTTGGCCGGCTCGGCAGTGGCGAACGCCGAGCTGCTGGCCAGCAACAGAGCGCCCGCCAACAGGCTGATGGCGCCTTTCGCAGCGGGGCTGTTCATGGGGTAGCAGTTCATTTCGGGCACTCCCTTCGCGGTTCGCATCAGAAGCGCCAGATCACGTCGATAAAGGCGCGGTGCATGTACGAGTCGACGTCTTTGCCATAGGCATCGCCGGGCTTGAACACGCCGCCACGAAAACGCACCAGGGCCGACGGCTCATCGATGGACTGGCTCAGGGCCGCCGGCAACAGGCCTTGCTTGAAGTACTTGGTGACCACCAGGTCCATTTCCTGCCCCAAGTCTTTCTTGCCGTCCTGCAGGGGCAGCGCGGTGCTGGAGAGCAGGTTGCCGTTGCCGTCATAGTCGTTGTCCACGGCGTTGATGCCGTTGCTGCCCACCGGCTTGTTGCCGTCCACGCGCCAGAACTTGTGGTAGATCAGGCTGGCGTCGTATTCATCGTTGAGCATCCAGGAGCCGAACAGGGTGGCGGTCTGCATGTTGTTCATTTCGCCGCGATAGGCTTCGCCGAAACGGTGCACGCGGGAGCGGGTGCCGGTGTAGTTGGAGCGGTTGCTTTCCAGGCCGTTCTGCTCGTAGTCGCCGCTGGCGCGGGCATAGGCGGCGCCGACTTGCCAGTTGGGGTCCAGGCGCAGGCGTACGCCCAGGTCGGTGGCCCAGCCGTCGAGGTTGTCGCCGCGCTTGGCCTGGGCCGGGCGGTTGCCATTGGCGTCCAGTGCGTTGACCGTGTCGCGCTCGCCGCGCATGCCGGTCAGGCTGGCCCAGTAGTTGACCGTGTTGGTGTTGCGCCAGTTATAGGCGTCGCTGTCGGCGGTGAGGCCGAGCCAGGTGAGGTCGCCGTTCTCTTTCTTGTCCAGGGAATCGGCGGCTTCGCCGGGCACCGGATAGTCGAGCTTGCCGTCATCGTGAGTGTGATGACCGCGAATCCCCACCCAGTTGCCTGGGGTCCACTGGTAGGCCGCGTCGCCGTAGACGTGCAGGCGGTCCTTGTCCTTGGGCGCCAGTTCCTTGAGGTCGGTGCGGTATTCGCTGAAGCGCTCGGCGGCGCCAACGTTGGCCCGCAGCAAGGTGGTGTCGAAGGTCCAGTTCAGGGCTTCGATGTTGGTGTCGCGCCACTGGCCGTCGTCGTTGCGCAGGCGTTGGCGACCCAGTTTCAACTGCTCGCCGGGGTAGGGCGTGAAGCCGCTGTAGCCGATCCAGAACTCGCGCAGGGCCAGGTAGTTTTTCTTGGTCTTGCGGTCGTCATTGCTCGACTGCTGGGTACCGTCGGCGTCCGACTGCTGCAGGGTATCGGTTTCGATGATGTCGGTGGAGGTCACCGCCTGGCCCATGGCGTAGGCGCTCCAGGCACCGCGTTCACCGTAGACCCACGGCCGCAGGTCCAGGCCCAGGCCGTTGACGTCGCCGCCGCTGAGGGTGCCCAGGTCGCGATCATCTTCGGATTGGCCGGTGATCTTCACTTCCAGGCCGAAGTTCTGGGTATCGGTCATCGCCGCCAGGGTCGGGTTGGACCCGAGCATGGCAAAACCCAGGGCCATGCCCAGTTTCGACAGGCTGAAGCGCTTGCCTATAGCTGCTGCCGCAGGCTGCGCCCGGTCGCGCAGCAGCCGCGATTGGCGGGGGCTGGTGTGGCGAGCGCTTTGCGCTCGATCGCAGCCTGCGGCAGCGGCTACAGGAGGTGTATTGAGTGGGGGGAGCGTCATAGGGTTTCCTCGCCGTCTTCTTCTTGCAGGGCGTGCAGTTGCAGCGCGTTCTGGCTCAAGGCCCCACGCACGGCCTGCTCTTGTTGCAGCAGGCGTTGGGCTTCGGCGCGCTGTGCAGGCGGCAATTGGCTTTCCAGTTGTTGCGCCAGCTCGTTGGCCTGCGGTGTGTCCTGGACCTTCGCCAGTTGGCTGAAGACGTAGGCGTTGACTGGGTTGGGCTGGGTGCCGCGGCCCTGGGAGAACAACTGGGCAATGGCGAAGTCGGCGCTGTTCTGGCCGTTGCGCGCGGCGGTCAGCAGGTGGTCCAGGGCCTTTTGTGGGTAGACCTGGCCCAGGTAGCCACGGCGGTAGATCTGGCCGAGGTAATAGTCGGCAGCCACTTCGCGGCCCACGGCTTTCTGGAAGTGTGCTTCGGCGACCTTGGCGTCGGCCGGCACCCATTTGCCTTCGTAGTAGAGCTTGCCCAGCAGCAGTTCGGCGCGGGGCTGGTCGGCGGCGCGGCCGTTGTCCAGGTACTGCATCATCTTGTCGACGTCACCCAGTTCGGGGAAGTCGTAGAGCAGCTGGGCCAGGCTGACCCAGGACGCCGGGTAACCCGGAGCGACCTGCTCCAGCAGGGCCTGGGCGGTTTTTTCATCCGGTTTGCCCAGGCTGGCATCGCCCAGCACCCGGGCCACGCTGTCGACGCGCTGGGCGCTGACCGTGCCACGGCTGTAGCTGGCCTGCAGCTGCTTGAGCAGCTCGGCCTGTTGCTCCGGCTGGCCGCGTTTCTGATAAACGGTTGCCAGTTCCACGTAGCAGATGTCGGTGCTGTTGAGTGCGGCCTTGCAGATGCTTTCCACCTCGGCCAGGTGCTGGTCGTAGCTGCCTTGGGTGCGGTACAGCAGCACCTGGGCCAGGCCGGCTTCCGGGTAACCGGCGCTGCGCCATTGGCTGATCTGCCGCTGGGCGTCGACGTTGGGGAAGCTGTGGGGGTATTGCAGGTACAGCATCGCCAGGGGAATCAGGGTGTTGCCTTCACCGTTGGCAAAGGCTTTTTTCAACAGGCCTTCGGCTTCGTGCTGCTCGGCCTCGGTGGAACCGGGCTTGGCCACCAACAGGCGGCCCAGGCGCGCCTGGGCCCGGGGCGACACATCGGCTGCGGCGCGATAGGTGGCCTCGGCCTGCTTGATCTGCGCCGGGTCGCGGCTGTCCACCTGGATGTCGGCCAGGCCTACCTGGGCCTCGCTGTAGCCCAGGTCCGCCAGTTGCCGGTAGTTCTGTTCGGCCAGCGCGGTGTCGCCGCGCTTCAGGGCTTCGTTGGCCAGGCGCTGGTCCGGCAAGCCGGCGCAACCGGCCAGGGCCAGGGCGGCAACCAAGGGCAACACCGAACCCTGTAGCCGCTGCCGCAGGCTGCGATCGAGCGCGCAGCGCTCGTGCTGGTTGTCGGGGTGCATCGAGTCGACCGGATTGCGTCCACTGCGCGGCTGGGCGCAGCCTGCGGCAGCGGCTACAGAGAGCTGGGTAGGCACTGTCATGGTTACAGACCCGCAGCCATGGCTTTGTCGATCAGCCAGTTCATCGACGGGCCGCGGTCGCTGCTGACTTCCACCGGGCGGCCGGCGAAGGTGCTGCTCAGCGGCGCGTCGGGCTTGATCTGCACGCGGATGTCAGAGGACAGGTCGCTGCTGTTCAGGCTGGTGCTGCTGACGATGGTGCCGGTGCGTACTTCATCCTCGCCGGCGATCTGGAAGTTGACCCGGGTGCCCGGGCGCACGTCGCCGAACTGGCGGTAGGAGAAGCGCGCCTCGACGTTGGCCTGGCTGTTGCGGGGCACCAGTTGGAAGATCACGTCGCCTTTGCTGGCGTACTGGCCGTCGGCGACCATTTGCTGGGCCACGATGCAGTCGCAAGGGGAGGTCAGGGTGCCGGTCATTTGCTTGCCGAACAGTTCCTCGACCTTGGCCGGTTGCAGTTGGTCTTCAGCCAGGTGGCCTTTGAGCACGTCGAGCATGCTGGTGCTGAAGGTGGCCAGTGGCGCGCCCTTGGCGGCGATGCCGTCGCTCTGTACCAGGCTTTGCACAGTGCCGTCGCGCGGCATGGTGACGTTCATCCCCGGGACGCTGACCAGGCCGGCCTGGGCGTGGCTGACGAAGTACATGCCGTACACCGACTTGAGGATGAAGCCGAACGCCGCCAGGCCCACCACGAAGATCCCGGCGCTGAAAGTCACGGCCCGCAGGCGGCCCATGGCGGTCATGCCGCTGCCGCTGTCCTTGACCTTGCGCGCCTTGGTGAAGTTGTCGCGCTGTAGGGTGGCGAGCACGTCGCCCATGCTGACGATGTCGCCGGCCAGGTGCGAGGTGATCAGGTGGCGCAGGGTGGAAATGTCCTGGGGTTCGAGGTTCTGGAACTGGCAGCCGACGCGGCCGCTCTGGCGATCGAAGGAGCGGATCTGCAGCTCCACGTCCATGGCCAGGCCCAGGTTGTCGATGACGAACTGCAGGCGGCCCTTGTGCACGGCACCCACGGTCAGCATCTGCTGCCCGGCGTTGAAGCTCAGGCCGCCGGCCGAGAGGTCGTGGACCCGCACTTCCAGGGGCTTGGCCTCGTTGCCGAAGAAGCGCAGCTTGGCCGGGATCTTGACCCGGGCGTGCTGGCGTTGGGCTTCGGATTCATGCACTACATTGACGTTCACGGCGGTGTTCATAGGGTCGATTTCCTAGTTAATTCAGGCAAGGCGGTTCAGACCATCAGCAGCAGGACAGCGACGAACACGCTGCCGGCCGAGAAGGTCATGGTCCGAGACGACCAGGTGTTGAACCAACGTTGAAAACTGGCCAGGTCGCGGGTCAGCTTGGTGTCCTGGCGGGTCCAGGATTGCTGGTCGAGGCGGAAGAACACGTAGATCTTCACCAGGGCGCCGACGATCTGGTTGTAATAGAGGATCAAGGGGTAGGCCGGGCCGATGTGGTGCCCCGAGCAGGACAACAGCAGGGTCAGGATCAGCCGGGTGATGCCGATCCACAGCAGGTAGGCGAGGATGAAGGCGGTGCCGTACTTGACGCTGGCGATGATGGCCACGGTCAGGCCCAGCAGCGAGGTCCACATCGACACGCGCTGGTCGAACAGCACCACGCTGGTGAACAGTCCCAGGCGCTTGACTCCTAGACCCAAGGCCCGGGCGTTCTGCCGCAGGTTGTTGCCGTACCAGCGGAACATCAGCTTGCGGCTGGCCTTGATGAAGCTCTTCTCCGGCGGGTGTTCCACTGTGTTGATCGCCGCGTCGGGCACGTAGAAGGTGTCGTAGCCCAGGCGCATCAGGCTGTACCAGCTGGACTTGTCGTCGCCGGTGAGGAACTTGAAGCGGCCCAGGCGCCAGTGCTGCAGGGAGTCGCTTTCCACGTCGGCGATGAAGTCCGGGTCGGTGACCACGGTGGCGCGGAACACCGACATGCGCCCGGTCATGGTCAGCACGCGCTTGGACAGGGCCATGGAGCACATGTTGATGTGGCGCTGGGCGAAGCGCAGCTTGTGCCATTGGCTCATGACGTAGCCGCCGCGCACTTCGCAGAATTCGTTGGTGGTCAGGCCACCGACGTTGCCGAACAGCTGGAACCAGGGCACGGTCTTGCGCACCACGCCTTCGCCGAGCACGGTGTCGCCGTCGATCACCGCCACCACGGCGCGGTTGTCCGGCAGGTGGCGGGAGATGGCGCGGAAACCGAAGGCCAGGCCGTCGCGCTTGCCGGTGCCGGGGATGCGCACGAAGTCCAGCTTGACCCGCTCCGGCGGATTCATCCGCGTCCACAGGCTTTTCACCAGCAGCTCGTCGGACATTTCCACGATCGAGCAGACCACGGTGGTGGGGAAGCCGCAGTCGATGGCTTCGCGGATCACCGAGCCGTAGACCTGGGCGGTGGTCAGCGCATCGATGCGAAAGCTGGTGACCATCAGGAACACGTGGGACGGGTCGGCCGCGCTGCCGAGCTTGCGCACCTTGCGCCGCAGGTGCGGGTAGACCACGTAGAGAAACAGCATGCCGCGCACGAAGTGCGTGGCGCCCATGGAGTAGCGCCAGATGCCTACGGCGCCAATCAGGAAAATGAAGTCCTTGGACTGCGAGTCGAAGGTCGATGCGGGCAGCAGCAAGGCCATGCCCATCAGCAAACTCAAGTAAAACAGCCAACCGGCGGCCTGAAGCAGGCCGTGCTTTAGCCTGTGCATAATCTGCGTCCTAAAATTCTAAGCGGTACCCTGTAGCCGCTGCCGTAGGCTGCGATAGGTCCGCAGGGCCTCGAGATGCCCTCGGGAGCACGCCCCTTCGGGGACGATCGCAGCCTGCGGCAGCGGCTACAGGCGCATGCCTTTACCAGCAGATCCCTTCGGTTCGGCCCTGGACGCTGGAGGCTTTGGACATGAAGCCCACCAGGTCGATGACCTGCTTGCCGTGGGGCACGTCTTCGGCCAGGGCGCGGAACTTCTCGTCGCGGTTGCCGAGGATGATCACGTCGGACTTGCCGATCACCGCGTCGAAGTCCGAGTTGAGCAGGGACGAGACGTGGGGGATCTTCGACTCGATGTAGTCCTTGTTGGCGCCGTGGACCCGGGCGTACTCGACGTTGCTGTCGTAGATGCTCAGGTCGAAGCCCTTGCCGATGAGCATTTCCGCCAGTTCCACCAGCGGGCTCTCGCGCAGGTCGTCGGTGCCGGCCTTGAAGCTCAGGCCCAGCAGGGCGACCTTGCGCTTGTCGTGGCTGGACACGATGTCGAAGGCGTTCTGTACCTGGGATTCGTTGCTGCGCATCAGCGAGTTGAGCAGCGGCGCTTCGATGTCCAGGGAGCTGGCGCGGTAGGTCAGGGCGCGCACGTCCTTGGGCAGGCACGAACCGCCGAAGGCGAAGCCGGGGCGCATGTAGTACTGGGACAGGTTGAGGGTCTTGTCCTGGCAGACCACGTCCATCACTTCACGGCCGTCCACACCCACCGCCTTGGCGATGTTGCCGATCTCGTTGGCGAAGGTGACCTTGGTGGCGTGCCAGACGTTGCAGGTGTACTTGATCATCTCGGCGACTTCGATGTCCTTGCGGATGATCGGCGCGTCGAGCTCTTCGTACAGCGCTTGCAGCACGTCACCGGAGGCCTGGTCGAACTGGCCGATCACGGTCATGGGCGGGAAGTCGTAGTCCTTGATCGCGGTGCTTTCACGCAGGAACTCCGGGTTCACCGCGACGCCGAAATCCACCCCGGCCTTCTTGCCCGAGCAGTCTTCGAGAATCGGGATCACCACGTTCTTCACCGTGCCCGGCAGCACCGTGCTGCGCACCACGATGGTGTGGCGGGTGGCCTTGTCGCGCAGGACGAAACCGATCTCGCGGCACACCGATTCGATGTAGTCCAGTTCCAGGTCGCCGTTCTTCTTGCTCGGGGTACCGACGCAGATCATCGACAGGTCGGTATCGCGGATGGCTTCGGCGAAGTTGGTGGTGCCGCGCAGACGAGCGGTCTGGATACCTTGCGCCAGAAGTTCACCCAGACCCGGTTCAACGATCGGCGATTTACCGGCGTTGATCAGGTCGATCTTGTCTTTGGAGATATCTACGCCAACCACTTCATGGCCCCGTGCGGACAGGCAACCGGCACAGACTGCACCGACGTAACCCAAACCAAATATGCTGATGCGCATCGCATTTACCTCTGTGTTATTCACGCCATTAGATGGCCGGAGTTAATGTTTGCCAGCTGTTGTTGCGCACTCGGAAGTACAACGAAGTACGTTGTAGGGCCGCGTGCAGGCAGACTAAGTTCCGAGTGTCTAAATAAGTGCACTCAAGTTGTGCGCAACCGATCCTTGTTGTACTGATTTGCCCTTGAATGTTGCCGGCGGCTCCTGCTGCAGGGTTCGCGAGAAAAACCATCCGCTATCCTTGGGATGGCTGAAGGCCACGTAATACGGGCTTTTCAGTTGGTTCTCGCGGCCCTTGAAGGCCAGCTGTTCCTTGGCTCGTTAGGGGATAGTTGTGCTGCCTTATCTCCTGTTGTTTACCCTTTAGTTCAAGTTTGTGACTCATTGGTCAAAGGTGGACGCAACTTGATTAGTTTCAGTTGAGTCCGTGTAAGTCATCTCCTACAAGCTCGTTGAGAATCGTTACCGGTGGTATGAGCGGTGTCCGCAGGCATAGTTCCGGCCCGCTCATCCTGTTTTGCGAAGTTTCTTGAAATATTGAGAAAGATGGCACTGCTTTCAAACTGATAGCACTTAAGGTTTGGGCCTTTAGTTGTGGGGAGTTGAACTGCGTAGATAGTTTTGTGCCACTACCTAATAAAAAAAGTGGTGCCACTACTGAAAAAAATCACTGTTGTCGAGTGAAAGAAAAGTTATAGAAATAGATGAAGATTTTATGGCGCCAAAAAAATGGCTAAAAGGAGGCGGGGAATGTGCGAGTGATCACATTCTGGCGCGCTCGCCGGGTGGCAACGAGCGCGGCAGGGGAACGTTTTATTCCGGTGCGTGGTCGCGCAGGAACACCAGGTTGTCGGCTTTGGATTGCTCCGCGCTGAAGCGATAGCCCTGGACGTCGAATTGCTTGAGTTGTGCGGGGTCGTTGATGCGTTCCTGGATGACGAAACGGCTCATCAGGCCCCGGGCCTTCTTGGCATAGAAGCTGATGATCTTGTACTGGCCGTTCTTCAGGTCCTTGAACTCGGTGTTGATGATCCGCGCGTTCAGGGTCGTGCGCTTGACTGCCGAGAAATACTCGTTGGAGGCCAGGTTCAGCAGCAGATCGTCGCCCTGATCGGCCAGGGCCTCGTTCAGCCATTCACTGATGCGCGTGCCCCAGAAAGCGTACAGGTCCTTGCCACGGGCGTTGGCCAGCTTGGTGCCCATTTCCAGGCGATAGGGCTGCATCAGGTCCAGGGGGCGCAGCAGGCCGTACAGGCCGGAGAGCATGCGCAGGTGCTGCTGGGCGTAGTCGAAGTCCGCTTCGCTCAAGGATTCGGCATTGAGCCCGGTGTAGACGTCGCCCTTGAAGGCCAGCAGCGCCTGCTTGGCGTTGTCGGGAGTGAAGGCTGGGGTCCAGCTGCCGAAGCGCGCGGCATTCAGGCCGCCGATCTTGTCGGACACGTGCATCAGTTCGCTGATCTGCGCCGGGCTCAGTTCCCGCAGTTGCTGGATCAGTTCCTGGGAGTGGTCGAGGTATTGCGGCTGGGTAAAGCGCGGGGTGACCGGCGGCGTCTCGTAATCGAGGGTCTTGGCGGGTGAAATCACCATCAGCATGAGTCGTCTCCTTTTAGCGTCGGGGGATTCTATTGGCTCGGGCGTTCGGACTCCACCTATCAAGGCGATAGCTGACGCGTGGCGGATGCCGGGTGAATGCCTTCGCTGCGCGGCATATCGGCTATAGTGCCGCGCGGGTTTTGTTCTGGAGGCGTCTCTTTTGCGTATCGCGTTTTTCTTCTCGGCCTGGCTTCTGAGTCTCAGTGTGCTGGCGGCGCCCAATGATGTGGCGACCCTGGATCGCAGCACCTGGCCGGAAAAGCTCGACAATCCGACCCTGTTCGACGTCGCCTCGCGGGCCGAGATCCTGACCTTTGCCCGCGCCTTGCTGGTCAGCGAGGCCTGGGACGAGGCGTCCCTGAAGCAGCGCCTGGGCTTGCGCATGATCAACATGGAGGCGATCTCTGAGCTGCGCGAGCATCTCTGGAAACGCCTGCTGGACAACTACAACTTCGCCCAGCAGAGCTGCGACCAGGACGCTTCGTTCTGCTACCTGGTGGAAAACATGCAGCAACTGCGCAAGCAGGCCGGCAAGTTCCACTTGGCGGAGGATTCCTACTACGCCCGTTGGGGCGAGCCGAGCCGGACCTTCCATGAGCAGTACCTGGACGAGTTGCTGCGCAAGGCGGCGCTGGCTCCCCAGACCAGCAGCGAGGTGCTGCGCTACGGCGACTACGAGCGCAATGGCGACGAACTCAACGACCGGCTGTTTCTGCTGACCTTCGACAGCGCCGCCAACCTGGCGCCGGACAACACGCCCTGGCTCACCAACTACCTGCGCAAGGCCAATCTCAGCGGGACGTTCTTTGTCCTGGGCAACGACATCCAGAATCGCCTCGACAAGGCCTCGGTGGCCAGCCTGCAATCGCTGTACTCCAGGCAGTGCGTTGGCGTGCAAGGCTGGGAGTTCCGCTCCCACAGCCACTGGCAGGACTGGCAGTATTCGATCCAGCGCAGCGCCGATCTGGTGAAGAGCAAACTGCCGGAAAACTATGTGCCCTTGTTCCGCCCGCCCTTTGGCCAGCGTCGTGCCGACGCCGAGGGCTTCTTCAATGCCCAGGGCATGCAGGTGGCATTGTGGGACATCGACGCCCAGGACGGTGCCGGCAAGCTCAAGGCCGAGGACAGTGGCCAGCGGGTGCTGACCTTGATGTTGCTATGGCGGCGTGGGGTGATCGCTTTCAATGCCAAACAGGACGGGGTCAAGAGCAGCTTGCCCTGGCTGCTGGCGCAGACCGCGCAAAGTGGCATCGGTTGGGAGGATTGTCAGGACGCGTTTCGCTGAAACGGCCAAGTGCCCGTAAACACGGGGCGTGGGCGCAAAAGGGGGCGGATTACGGCGGGATTTCGAGGCAGGCGGACTTCCGACTTTAACGGTGACCGGGCAGCGCGCCAAGGGCTTTTCGTCACCCTGAAAAATAAACATCAAAAAAGCGTCAAAGTGCGTTTTCCTGTCACGGTTTTTGGAGTATTACGAACTCAGACCGCCGAAACCTGCGACACAGGTGGCGTCTCCCAAGACTCCTTGTGTGTGCAGCTCACCTGAACCCCTGCGGGTGAATTCGGTGGTCATTCGAGGCGCGATACCCCATGGTATTGCGTCGACTGGCTCCCACATAAGGTGACCGAGTATGGATGACCACGGACGTAGCGCTTCCTCCAACCAGCCAATCCTTTATGTACTCGATACCAATGTATTGATTCACGATCCCAACGCCTTACTGAATTTCGAAGAACACCACGTCGCCATCCCCATGACCGTCCTTGAAGAGCTGGACAAGCTCAAGAGCGGGCATCACAGCGTGGCCGCCGAATGCCGTCAGGCGATCCGCCTGATCGACAAGACCCTGGGCGAGGCTTCGCCCGAGGATGTCGAGCTGGGCGTGCCGATCCAGCGTGGCAAGAGCGGGCCCAAGGGCTTGCTGTCGATTCTGATGAGCAAGCGCAACGAGCCCAACAGCTTGTTGCCGGACAATCTCAACGACAACATCATCATCAACCAGTTGATCGACCTGCACGCGCGCAACAAGGACTTGCCCGTGGTGCTGGTGACCAAAGACATCAACATGCGCCTCAAGGCGCGGGCCTGCGGGATCGCCGCCGAGGACTACAGCACCGACCAGCTGGTGGACGACGTGTCCCTGCTGCCCAATGGTTTCCACAACATGAGCGGCTCGTTCTGGGACCGCGTAAGCAAGGTGGAAACCCGTCAGGATCACGGCCGTACCTGGCACCAGGTGCAGTTGATCGACAACCTGCCGGCGGTGCATATCAACGAATTCATCATCGACGAACAGGGCTTTGTCGGTTGGATCAAGGAGATCCGCGCCGATGTGCTGCTGATCCTCGACCTGCATCAGGAACCCCTGTTGCACCAGGAAGCCTGGGGCCTGAAACCGCGCGACATCTACCAGGGCCTGGCGCTGTACGCGCTGCTCGACCCGGACATCCACCTGGTCAACCTGTCCGGCGCCGCCGGCTCCGGCAAGACCATCCTGGCCCTGGCTGCCGCCATCGAGCAGACCATGGTCAGCAAGCGCTACCGGCGCATCATCGCCACCCGCAGCGTGCAGGGGCTGGACCAGGAGATCGGCTTCCTGCCGGGCACCGAGGCGGAGAAGATGGAACCCTGGCTGGGCGCCATCACCGACAACCTCGAAGCCCTGCACATGGATGACGAGAACACCCACGGCAGCGTCGACTACATCCTCAGCAAGGTGCCGTTGCAGTTCAAATCCCTGAACTACATCCGCGGTCGCAGCTTCCAGCAGAGCCTGATCCTGATCGACGAATGCCAGAACCTCACCCCGCACCAGATGAAGACCATCATCACCCGTGCCGGCGCCGGTTCCAAAGTGGTGTGCCTGGGCAACCTGGCACAGATTGATACCCCTTACCTGTCGGCCACCAGCTCGGGCCTGACCTACCTCACCGAACGCTTCAAGGACTTCCCCAACGGCGTGCACATCACCTTGCAAGGGGTGCCGCGCTCGATCCTGGCGGAGTACGCGGAGAGCCATCTGTAACGGCAATTGCTTCCAGCACGGGCGGCCTTCGGGTCGCCCGTTTTGCATTCGGCCTGCGCCACTGGGTTATTCTGCGGCTCCCCGCCGTAGAGCGCTTCCCAGTTGGAAAACACCGGATGACCCGCGTTTCCCTGCGCAATATCGATCTGAATCTGTTGGTGGTACTCGATGCCTTGCTGACGGAAAAGCACGTGACCCGCACTGGCGAGCGCCTGCACCTGAGCCAGCCTGCTATCAGTCATTCCCTGGGCAAGCTGCGGGTGCTACTGGATGATCCGTTGCTGATCCGCCAGGGCAACGACGTGTTGCTCAGCCCCCTGGCCCGCAGCCTGCAAGCGCCCCTCAAGGAGATTCTCAGTCAGATCGAAACCCTGTTCGGCAAGTCCCTCGACTTTGATCCGGCCACCTCCCAGCGGATCTTTCACCTGGCGATGTCGGATTACGGTGCGGCGATCGTGCTCCCCAGGTTGCTGGTGCGTCTGCGTGGCGAAGCGCCCTTGATGCGCCTGGTGGTAACCCAGGGCAGCCGCCACGAGATGTTCGAGCAGATCACCCAAGGCAAGATCGACCTGGCCCTGGGGGTGTTTCCCACCTCCTCGGACGAGATCGTCAAGGAAGTGCTGTTCGAGGAAACTTTTTCCTGTCTGGTGGACCGCGCCACCCTTGAGGGTGACGGCGGCCTGGACCTGACGGCCTATCTGCAGCGTCCCCATCTGCAGGTGTCGATGGACGGTTGTTTCAATGGTGAAGTCGATCACCGCCTGGGGGAGGAGGGACTGCAACGGCAGATCGCGGTCAGCGTGCCCCACTGGGGCATCGCGCCGGGGATGATCCGCGGCACCGACCTGATTCTTACCGTGGCCAGCCGCACCCTGGACGAGATTCCGCTGCCGGAAGGGCTGCTGCGGCTGACCCCGCCCTTGAACATTGCGCCCTTCAAGTTCGTGCAGATCTGGCACTCGCGCTTGAGCGATGACCCGGCCCATCGCTGGTTGCGTGAACAGGTCAAGCTGGCCAGCGTGGCCAAGGCCTGAAATGGCGCCTCAGCCGCGGGTGGTGATGACGAAACCGCCGATCACCACCAACACGCCTATCAGCTTCTGCAGGCTGATGTCCTTGCGTGGCAGACCCACCAGCCCGAAGTAGTCGATGATCAGCGAGATCAGCAACTGGCCGATGATCACCACCATGATGAAGTTCAGCGCCCCCAGGCGTGGCGCCATCAACAGCGCGACGGTGATGTAGAGCACTCCAGCCAGGCCGCCCATCCAGATCCACCAGGGGCCTTGCAGCGCGGCCATGAGATTGGGCTTGGGCACTTTAATGAACAGCAGCAGGACCCCCAGCACCAGCAGGCTGACCAGCAGCGAAACACCGGTGGCCCACAGTGGATGCCCCAGCAGGGTGCCCAGGCGGGCGTTGGTCCCGGCCTGGAGGGGCACGGCGAAACCGGCGAGCAGGCTGAGCAGGATCGAAACGAACAAGGCCATGAAGTGACTTCCTTTTGCGGGTTCTTGCGCTGTTGTACGTTTATCCGCAGTCGGGCTCCAATTCGTTGTTTTGATGCGGGTTATTCGCCAGGCTGATTGCCGGTTGGCGCAGCCAAACGCCGGGCAGATGCCCCGTGCGAAAAACTGACCCGCAGGTTTACAATCGGCCCACCTGATCAGGAGTAACACCGTGCTGACTCATCTCGATTCCCAAGGTCGCGCCAACATGGTCGACGTCACCGATAAGGCCGTGACCTTCCGCGAGGCGGCGGCCGAAGCCCGGGTGCGCATGCTCCCGCAAACCCTGCACATGATCGTCAGTGGTGGTCACCCCAAGGGTGACGTGTTCGCCGTGGCGCGCATCGCCGGAATCCAGGCGGCGAAGAAAACCAGTGAGCTGATTCCCCTGTGCCATCCGTTGATGCTCACCAGCGTCAAGGTCGAGCTCAGTGCCGAAGGCGAGGACAGCGTGCGCATCGTGGCGCGTTGCAAGCTGTCGGGGCAGACCGGGGTGGAGATGGAGGCGTTGACCGCCGCCAGCGTCGCCGCGCTGACGATCTATGACATGTGCAAGGCCGTGGACCGCGGCATGACCATCGACGGCGTGCGAGTGCTGGAGAAATCCGGCGGCAAGAGCGGCGATTACCGGGTGGCTGACGCATGAGGATCTCGGTGAAGTTCTTTGCCCGCTACCGTGAGGCCCTGGGGCTCGATGGCCTGCTTGTCGAGGGCGACTTTGCCTGTGTCGACGATGTGCGCCAGGCGCTGTTGTCCCGTGACGGGGCCGCCGTGCTCGCCGAACAGAACCTGATGTGCGCCCGCAACGAAGAGCTGTGCCAGCTTGACGAGCCCCTGGCGGACGGCGATGAAGTGGCGTTCTTCCCCACTGTGACCGGAGGCTGAGATGGCAATCCGTGTGCAAACCGCGGCCTTCGATCCCGGCGCCGAAGTCAACGCCATGCACGCTGCCGATACCGGGGTTGGCGCGGTGGTCAGCTTTGTCGGCTACGTGCGCGACTTCAATGACGGCCAGGACGTGCATGGCATGTTCCTGGAGCACTACCCGGGCATGACCGAAAAGGCCCTGGGCAAGATTGCGGCCGAAGCCGAGCAGCGTTGGCCGCTGTTGCAACTGGAGGTGCTGCACCGCATCGGCGCCCTGGAGCCGGGCGAGCCCATTGTTTTCGTCGGCGCAGCCAGTGCCCATCGTCAGGCGGCGTTCGAAGCCTGCGCCTTTGTCATGGATTATCTGAAGACCCGGGCGCCGTTCTGGAAAAAGGAAAACACCGCCGACGGCCCCCGTTGGGTAGAAGGCCGCGACAGTGATCACGCGGCGGCCGCGCGCTGGAAAGACTGATCCCCCTGATGCTGGCCGGCGGGGCTTGAGCCCGCCCCAATTCAACCTGTAATCGACTGCGACTGTTCCCGCCGACCGCTGGGGATAAGTCGCTGTGCGCGCCGTTGACGATATGTACGTAAAAGTCCAGTATGGATTTACAAGTACAAATACAGCGTCCTCCGTTTCATCCTTTCCTTCTGTCTTGCCAAACCAACAACAACCCGCGAGAGAACGAACATGAAAAAACTCCCCCTCATCAGTGGCCTGGCCTTGAGCTTGTTGGCGTGCAGCAGCCTGATGGCTGCCGAGAAAACCTTGCGCCTGGGCATCGAGGCGGCGTATCCGCCGTTTGCCTTCAAGACCGCCGACGGCAAGATCGGCGGATTCGACTACGACATCGGCAATGCCCTGTGCGCGCAGATGCAGGTCAAGTGCGAGTGGATCGAGGGCGAGTTCGACGGCCTGATTCCCTCGTTGAAAGTGAAGAAGATCGACGCCGCGCTGTCCTCCATGACCATCACCGCGGAACGGCGTAAATCCGTGGATTTCACCCACAAGTACTACTTCACTTCGTCGCGCCTGGTGATGAAGAAGGGCGCGGTGGTGGACGACCAGTACGCCAGCCTCAAGGGCAAGACCGTGGGCGTGCAGCGTTCCACCACTACCGACCGTTTCGCCACCGAGGTCTTCGAGCCCAAGGGCATCAAGGTGGTGCGCTACAGCAACAACGAAGAGATCTACATGGACCTGGCGGCCGGGCGCCTGGACGCGATCTTCGCCGACACCATTCCCCTGGAGGATTTCCTGTCGATGCCGCGGGGCGCCGACTACGCCTTTGTCGGGCCTGAGCTGAAAGATCCGAAATACGTTGGGGAAGGCGCCGGGATTGCAGTGCGCAAGGGCAACAGTGAACTGGTGGGCGAGTTGAACAAGGCCATCGATGAGATTCGCGCCAAGGGCGAATATCAGAAGATCCAGGCCAAGTACTTCAAGTCGGACATTTATGGGGATTGAGACGTTGCGGCGTTCTTGAGGACGCTTTCGCGAGCTCGTTCCTAGGGGATATGTGCAGGGGCGAGCTCGGGAACCTTTATTGTCCCTTCAATTCCTTCAAGTGCTTGTACACCGTCGCCCGACCCATGTTCAGTACGTTGGCCACGTAGTTGGAGGCGCTCTTGCCCTTGAAGGCGCCCTCGGCGTGCAGCGCCAGTACCAGTTCGCGCTTGTGGTCGCGGGTCAGCAGGTTCAGCCCCAGCTGGCGCTCGCGCAGCCAGTTGTGCAAGAAAGTGTTGATGCGTTCCTGCCAGTCGTCGCGAAACAGTGAATCGGGCTGGGGAATCAGTTTGCTCGGTGAGAGAAACAGGTCCAGCGCGGCCTTGGCATTTTCGAACAGCGAGATATTCAGGTTGATGCACAGCACGGCCATTGGCTGACCGTGGCTGTCGCGCAGCACGCTGCTG
Source organism: Pseudomonas sp. 50_B (assembly GCF_017491625.1). Taxonomy (NCBI): domain Bacteria; kingdom Pseudomonadati; phylum Pseudomonadota; class Gammaproteobacteria; order Pseudomonadales; family Pseudomonadaceae; genus Pseudomonas; species Pseudomonas sp. 50_B. The sequence continues at coordinate 17,632 of NZ_JAFGYX010000008.1, read as the reverse complement.
AGGCTGCGGATCTTCTGGCCGTCCCAGTTGAGCTTTTCATAGGGACCGATATTGCGTTCGTCGCTGTCGCCACTGAGCAGGTCTTCCAGGGCCGCATCGTCGCCCACTTCGCGCTTGGACAGGTTGTTGGCGATGTAGTCGATCTTCTGCGTGCGCAGGTCGTGGAGCACCACCTCGGCGTGAGGGAAAAACAGCGTGGCGATGGCATCGGCAATCGCCCGGAAATTATCCAGGGCTGGGTCCTTTGCGGGTGAGGTCATGGGTCGTACTCCAGGCGGCTTCAGCGCCCGCCGTTAGCGGGCGCTGGGAGTGTGCCGCAATCGTTCGGGCGCGTCACCCCGCAGGCGGGTTCAACCGAGGCGGGCAGGGGAGAGCATGGCGGACTCCAGGCCGAAGCGGGTCAACTGCTCCGGCAGGGGGTGGCCACGCACCAGGGCGGCGCTGGCCTGGCCCATGGCCGGAGATGTCTGGATGCCGTAGCCGCCTTGCCCGGCGACCCAGAACAGCCCGGGCACCTGTGGATCAAAACCGGCCAGCAGATCGCCGTCGCTGACAAAGCTGCGCAGGCCGGCCCAGGTCCGGGTCGGGCGACGAATACTCAGGGTGGTGGCCTCTTCGATCTGGTAGATGCCCAGGGCAATGTCCAGCTCTTCAGGCTGCACATCATGGGGCTCCACCGGGTCGGCGTTGGCCGGCGAACCGAGGAACATGCCGGCGTCGGGCTTCATGTAGAAGGACTCGTCCAGGCTCACCAACATCGGCCAGTGGTGAATATCGACCCCTTCCGGGCCGGCAAAGATAAAGGCCGCGCGGCGCTTGGGTTGCAGGCCCAGGGGGCGGGCACCGGCCATCGCGCCGATCTGGTCGGCCCAGGCCCCGGCAGCGTTGATCAGCACCGGCGCACTGAAGCCCTGGCCGCTGGTTTGAACCTGCCACAGCCCTTGTTCATCACGGTGCAGCCCCAGCACTTCATGGTCGGTATAGACCTGGCCCTGATGGCGGCGGATGCCCCGCAGGTAGCCCTGATGCAGGGCGTCGGTGTCGATGTCGCTGGCACTGGGGTCGTAGAGGGCGCCATGGACCTTTTCGCGACGCAGGATTGGCAGACGAGCGCAGGCTTCGTCGGCACTGAGCAGTTGCATCTCCGGCACCGTGGCCTTGGCGCTCAGGTACTGGTTGTTCAGTTCGGCCGGATCGCCGGTGAAGTCCACGGTCATTTCCCCTCGTGGCGTCAGCAGCGGGTGGTCGCAGAAGCCCTCCGGCGGATGGTCGAAAAAGTCCCGGCTGGCCAGGGTCAGGGCCCGCACCTGGGCGGTGCCATAGGCGGCGGTGTAGAGCGCGGCAGAGCGGCCGGTGGAGTGATAGGCCGGATGGGATTCGCGCTCCAGCACGATGACGCGGCCGTGGCGCGACAGCCAGTAACCGGTGGAGGCTCCGGCGATACCGCCGCCGATGATGATGAAATCTGCCTGGATCATTCAAGGCTCCTGGAAAAGTGCTAGTGACAGGCCCTTAGTGCGGGTGCCTCAGGTGGTACAGGGCATTGGCCAGGGCGATGTCTTCCAGGCCCAGGCCGATGGAGCGGAAGAACACATGGCGCTCGGCGCTGGGGCGTTGAGCCTGGTTGCTCAGCAGCTCCGGCAGGTCGCCGAGAATCGCCGCGTTGTCCCAGTCGTGCTGTTCACCGGCAATCAGCATCTCGCCGGCCGAGCCCGGGGTGGTACGGCGATAGTCACAATAGACCTGCATCTGCTGCAGTGCGGCGGGCGGCACTTCGTGGGCCCGTGGCGCATTGGTGCTGATGGAGGTGATCAGCGCCGGCTTGTTGAGGGTGCGTGGGTCGATGACCGGTCCGGCGGACGAAGTGCAAAGCATGACCACGTCTGCATCTTCGACAGCCTCTTCAAGCTGCGGGACGATTTGCAGGCGCGGATCGAGGGCCTTGAGACGCGCAAGCTCCTCGGCGGATTTGCTCGCAAGGCTTGGGGAAAAGAGGCGGATGCTCTGCCAGGGGCGCAGGTCTTTCACGTAGTGCAGATGAGCCTGGGCCACGGCGCCGCTACCGATGATTGCCAGGTGCCGGGCCTCGGGCGTGGCCAGTGCCTCGACGGCGACCGCCGTAGTGGCGGCGGTGCGTGCGGTGGTCAGTTCGGCGGCGTCGCACAGCAGCAGGGGCTGGCCGCTGTCCATGGACATCAGCAGGGTCCAGGCGGTGACCAGCGGGCCTTCGGCGCGAACGATGTAGGGCGAAGTCTTGACCCCGTAGACCCGATCTTCAGTCAGCACGCCCAGGTAGTTGATGAAGTCGCCGGCGCCCTGGGGAAACTCCACCAGCTGTTGTGGCGGTTGTACGGCGAGTCCGGCGGCCAGGTCGCGAAACAGTTTGCGCAGGATCTGCGGGACGTCGATTTGCGCGAGCAACTGGCGGGCTTCGGTCTGGGCAATCAGGTAGGGCGTGCTGGGCATGTAGGCGTTCCCAAAGAGTTGAACTTATTTGTCCATTATGGACTTTTAGTTTCCTTGAGCAACATCCAGGCGAAAAAAAACGCAGCCGGTGATGGGCTGCGTTTTTTCGGCGCGCCTGCTATCAGGCTTGCGGGCGTTTGCGCTCTACCGGGCGCAACAGCTCGGCCGGCGGCATCTCGCAGCTGATCTTGCGCCCCAGCAGGGCTTCGATCGATGGCAGCTGATAGGAGTCGTCCTCGCCGGCGAAGCTGATGGACACGCCGTCGGCACCGGCACGCCCGGTCCGGCCGATGCGGTGCACGTAGTCGTCCGGCACTTCCGGCAGGGTGAAGTTGATCACGTGGCTGATGCCGTCGATGTGGATGCCGCGGCCGGCCACGTCGGTGGCCACCAGGACCCGGATCTTGCCTTCGCGGAAGCCTTCCAGGGTCTTGATCCGCTTGTGCTGGGGCACGTCGCCGGACAGTTGGGCGGCGTTCACGCCGTCGCGCACCAGGCGTTCTTCGATGCGCCGCACTTCATCCTTGCGGTTGGCGAAGACCATGACCCGCTCCCAGCCGTTGTCGGTGACCAGGTTGTACAGCAGCTTGTACTTGTCGGCCCCGGCCACGGCATAAATGTGCTGTTCGACGTTTTCGCTGGCGACGTTCTCGGCCTCGATCTCGACGATCGCCGGGTCGGTGGTCCACTGCTTGGCCAGGTTCATCACGTCTTCGGTGAAGGTGGCGGAGAACAGCAGGGTCTGGCGCTCGCTCTTGGGCGGGGTCTGGCGAATGATCTGCCGCACTTGCGGGATGAAGCCCATGTCGAGCATGCGGTCGGCTTCGTCCAGCACCATCACTTCGACCATGTCCAGGTGCACGTCACCGCGCTGGTTGAAGTCCAGCAGGCGGCCCGGGGTGGCCACCAGGATGTCGCAGTGGCGAGCTTCCAGGTGCTTGAGCTGCTTGTCGAAATCCATGCCGCCAACGAAGGTCATGACGTTGAGGCCGGTGTATTTGGTCAGGGCCGCGGCGTCCTTGGCGATCTGCACTACCAGTTCCCGGGTCGGGGCAATGATCAGTGCCCGTGGTTCGCCCATGTAGCGCTCTTTCGGCGGCGGGGTCTGCAGCAACTGGGTGATGATCGAGATCAGGAACGCGGCGGTCTTGCCGGTGCCGGTCTGGGCACGGCCGATGGCGTCTTTGCCCGCCAGGGTGAAGCCCAGTACCTGGGCCTGGATCGGCGTGCAGTAGGGAAAGCCCAGGTCCTGGATGGCGTGCATCAGTTCCGGAGCGAGCTTGAAGTCGTGGAAACGGGTCTTGCCTTCCTGGGGTTGCACCACGAAGTCTTCGAGTTTCCAGGTGCTGGCCGCTGGTTTTGGCGGCCGCGGGCGCTGCGCTTGCTCAGGTTTGGGTTGCTCGGCCTTGGGCTTCTCTTGGCGCGGTGCTTTGGGAGCGGAAGGGGCGGCCGGTGTGTTCACCGGTTCTTTTTTAGCTGCGGTAGCAGGTGCGCTCCGCTCCGGCTGACGGCCGTCATTGCGGCTGCTGGAACTGGGGGAAGGGGCGCTGGGGCTTGGCGCGAGCGGCTCAGCCTCGCTTTTACCGAAGATTTTCTTGAGTGCTTTGAGCACGGTCATCTCATCAATTGGTTAAGGAATGTACGCCGGCCAGTGTAATGCAAGAAACGGGCGCGGCGTAGTCTGTTGCTTGTGGTCCTGGCGCGAGGCACTTTTTCTAGCGCAAACGCTCGCTCAGCCAGGTGCCGATATCACGGATTTCTTCCGGTAACACCTCGTGTCCCATTGGGTATTCCTGCCATGTCACGGTGACACCGTGCTGTTTCAGGTACTCGTATGCGGTGCGTCCCATGGCGTTCTGCACCACTTCGTCGTACTGGCCGTGCAGGGACAGCACCGGAATCCGCTGTTGGCTGGCGCACAGTTGCAGTTCGTCGCTGAAGGTCGGGGCATAGGTGGAGAGGGCAAGTACGCCACCCAAGGGACCCTGCCATTTGAGGAAGGCGGTGTGCAGTACCACGGCGCCACCTTGGGAGAAACCCGCGAGGAAAATGCGCGATGCGTCTATTCCGCTTGCGCGTTGCTCTTCGATAAGTCTGATGACCTCGTCAGATGATTCTTCGAGCTGTTCGCGACTGATCGCGCGAGCCGGGCTCATGGCCAAAATGTCGTACCAGCTGGGCATGGCGTATCCGCCATTGATGGTCACGGCACGGGTCGGTGCCTGGGGCAGGACGAAGCGGGTGCTCAAGAGTTTTTCCTGCAGCATCTCGGCCACCGGCAGGAAGTCGTAACGGTCCGCTCCCAGGCCATGAAGCCAGATCACACAGGCATCTGTGGGCTTGCTGGGCTGAAGAATCAAGGGCTCGGTCATGGCTGCTCCATTTATGTGCGTGCGCGCTGATTGAGTGCGAGGTTAAGGGGCGCGCCCGGTTGATCGGTGAAGAAGATGTCGCACGGTTGAACGTTTTGCTATTGACCACTGGCTGAAACGCTTTAGCCGAAACTGTGGTACGGGCTTTGCTATGGCTCAGAAAGAGGAGCGGATGTGATAGCACGCTCTGCCGGCGGTAACACTAACAGGCTACCGCGGGCGATGGCATACCCACCTCCTCTGATACAGGTTCGCCTACGGCCGCTACGGGCTCTGTGAACTGCAAAGGGCTAAAGCCCGTTCGGCCGATTGGTGAGATGTAGGTCCCCCATTACGTGGATTTCTCCTACTAGACTCATAGCGAAGGTCTTACGCCGCTTGACCCTATAAAAAGCCGACACGGGTCAACAGCGCCTCATGAGGGTGCGGCAGGACTCAAGCTCCGACACAACAAGAGCAAAACTGGAGGTTTGAATGAAGATGTTGAAATCCACCCTGGCCGTCGTTACGGCGGCCACGGTACTGGCTACAAGCGGTTTCGCACAGGCGGGTGCGACCCTCGATGCAGTACAGAAGAAAGGTTTCGTACAGTGCGGCGTCAGCGATGGTCTGCCGGGCTTCTCGGTACCGGACGCTACCGGCAAGATTCTCGGCATTGACGCCGATGTCTGCCGTGCCGTGGCCGCAGCCGTATTCGGCGATGCGACCAAGGTCAAGTTCAGCCAGTTGAACGCCAAGGAGCGCTTCACTGCGCTGCAATCCGGCGAGATCGACGTGCTGTCGCGCAATACCACCTGGACCAGTTCCCGTGACGCGGGTATGGGCCTGATGTTCGCCGGCGTCACTTATTACGACGGTATTGGCTTCCTGGTGAACAACAAACTGGGTGTGAAAAGTGCCAAGGAGTTGGACGGTGCGACCATCTGTATTCAAGCCGGTACTACCACCGAGCTGAACGTGTCGGACTACTTCCGCGGCAATGGTCTGAAATACACCCCGATCACCTTCGATACTTCCGATGAAAGCGCCAAGTCCCTGGAATCCGGGCGTTGCGACGTGCTGACATCCGACAAGTCCCAGCTCTACGCACAGCGCAGCAAGCTGGCGACCCCGACCGATTATGTCGTGCTGCCGGAAACCATCTCCAAGGAGCCTTTGGGCCCGGTGGTGCGTAAGGGCGACGAAGAGTGGTTCAGCATCGTCAAGTGGACCCTGTTCGCCATGCTCAACGCCGAAGAGGCGGGCATCACCTCGAAAAATGTCGAGGCTGAAGCCAAGTCCACCAAGAACCCTGATGTAGCACGTCTGCTGGGCGCGGACGGTGAATACGGCAAAGACCTGAAACTGCCGAAGGACTGGGTAGTACAGATCGTCAAGCAAGTAGGTAACTACGGTGAAGTGTTCGAGAAAAACCTCGGCAAGAGCACGCCACTGGCCATCGACCGCGGCCTGAACGCGCTGTGGAACAACGGCGGCATCCAATACGCACCACCTGTGCGCTGATGGTTCTATCACCCGGCGGGCCAACCGCCGGGTGATGTTCTGTTCCATTATTCCTGGGGCACTTCATGCAAAATTCAATCGGCGCACCCAAGCAGAGGCTTAGCCTCAGCGATCCGCGTGTGCGCGCCTGGCTGTTCCAGATCATCACCCTTGTGGCGGTGGTTTCGCTGGGCTGGTTTCTGTTCGACAACACACAAACCAACCTCCAGCACCGGGGTATTACCTCGGGTTTCGACTTTCTTGAGCGCAGCGCCGGTTTCGGCATCGCTCAACACTTGATTGCCTACACCGAAGCGGACAGTTATGCCCGGGTCTTCGTCATCGGTCTGCTCAATACGCTGCTGGTGACCTTTATCGGGGTGATCCTGGCGACCTTGCTGGGGTTCATCATCGGGGTGGCGCGGCTGTCGCAGAACTGGATCATCAGCAAGCTGGCGACGGTGTATGTGGAAGTGTTCCGCAACATTCCGCCGCTGCTGCAGATCCTGTTCTGGTACTTCGCGGTGTTCCTGACCATGCCGGGGCCGCGCAACAGCCATAACTTCGGCGACACCTTCTTCGTCAGCAGTCGTGGCTTGAACATGCCGGCGGCGCAGATGGCTCCAGGGTTCTGGGCGTTCTTTGCGAGTGTGGTGCTGGCCATCGTCGCCATCGTGCTGATGTGCCGCTGGGCCAACAAACGCTTTGAAGACACCGGGGTGCCGTTCCACAAGTTCTGGACTGGCCTGGCGTTGCTGCTGGTGATTCCGGCGCTGTGCGCGCTGGTCTTCGGCTCGCCCGTGCATTGGGAGTTGCCGAAGCTGCAAGGCTTCAACTTCGTCGGCGGCTGGGTGCTGATCCCCGAACTCTTGGCCCTGACCCTGGCCCTGACCGTCTACACCGCGGCGTTCATCGCCGAAATCGTGCGCTCCGGGATCAAGTCGGTGAGCCACGGCCAGACCGAGGCGGCCCGCTCCCTGGGCCTGCGCAACGGTCCGACCCTGCGCAAGGTGATCATTCCCCAGGCCTTGCGGGTGATCATTCCGCCACTGACCAGCCAGTATCTGAACCTGGCGAAGAATTCGTCCCTGGCCGCCGGTATCGGTTACCCGGAAATGGTTTCGCTGTTCGCCGGCACGGTGCTCAACCAGACCGGCCAGGCCATTGAGGTCATTGCCATCACCATGAGCGTGTACCTGGCAATCAGCATAAGCATTTCCCTGCTGATGAACTGGTACAACAAGCGCATTGCGCTGATCGAGCGGTGAGGAAGCGCCCATGACGACTCATACTTTCAAGCCCGATATGCCGCCGCCCAGCCGCAGTATCGGCGTGCTGGCGTGGATGCGCGCCAACATGTTCTCCAACTGGCTCAACACCCTGTTGACCCTGTTTGCCTTCTACCTGATCTATCTGGTGGTACCGCCGATCCTGCAGTGGGCGATCCTCGACGCCAACTGGGTCGGCACCACCCGTGCCGACTGCACCAAGGACGGTGCCTGTTGGGTGTTCATCCAGCAGCGTTTCGGCCAGTTCATGTATGGCTACTACCCAGTGGAACTGCGCTGGCGGGTGGACCTGACCGTATGGCTGGCGGTGATCGGCGTGGCTCCCTTGTTCATCTCGCGCTTCGCTCGCAAAGCGATCTACGGCCTGTGTTTCCTGGTGTGGTACCCGGTGCTGGCCTACACTCTGCTGCACGGCGGCTACCTGGGCCTGAGCACAGTCGCCACCAGCCAGTGGGGCGGCCTGATGCTGACTTTGGTGATTGCCACGGTGGGCATTGCCGGGGCGTTGCCCCTGGGTATCCTGCTGGCATTGGGACGACGTTCCAACCTGCCGGCGATCCGCGTGGTCTGCGTGACCTTCATCGAGTTCTGGCGTGGCGTGCCGCTGATCACGGTGCTGTTCATGTCGTCGGTGATGTTGCCGCTGTTCCTGCCCGAGGGCATGAACTTCGACAAGCTGCTGCGGGCGTTGATCGGGGTGATCCTGTTCCAGTCGGCCTATGTGGCCGAGGTGGTGCGTGGCGGTTTGCAGGCCATTCCCAAGGGCCAGTACGAAGCGGCTGCCGCCATGGGCCTGGGTTACTGGCGCGCGATGGGCCTGGTGATTCTGCCGCAAGCCCTGAAGCTGGTGATTCCCGGCATCGTCAACACCTTCATCGCCCTGTTCAAGGACACCAGCCTGGTGATCATCATCGGCCTGTTCGACCTGCTCAACAGCGTCAAGCAAGCCGCCGCCGACCCCAAATGGCTGGGCATGGCCACCGAAGGCTATGTCTTCGCGGCCCTGGTGTTCTGGATTTTCTGTTTTGGTATGTCCCGCTACTCCATGCATCTGGAGCGTAAGTTGGACACAGGCCACAAGCGTTAGGAGTACCTCCATGAGTGAAGCGAACAAAAAGCCTGTGGGCCCTGAAGGCATTATTCAGATGCAGGGTGTGAACAAGTGGTACGGCCAGTTCCACGTGTTGAAGGACATCAACCTCAACGTCAGGCAGGGTGAGCGCATCGTGCTGTGCGGGCCTTCGGGCTCGGGCAAGTCCACCACCATCCGCTGCCTCAACCGCCTGGAAGAGCACCAGCAGGGACGCATCGTGGTGGATGGCGTCGAGCTGACCAACGACCTCAAGCAGATCGAGGCCATTCGCCGGGAAGTGGGCATGGTGTTCCAGCACTTCAACCTGTTCCCGCACCTGACCATCCTGCAAAACTGCACCCTGGCGCCGATGTGGGTGCGCAAGATGCCCAAGCGCAAGGCAGAGGAAATTGCCATGCATTACTTGGAGCGGGTGCGGATTCCGGAGCAGGCCAACAAGTACCCGGGCCAGCTGTCCGGTGGCCAGCAGCAACGGGTGGCGATTGCCCGGGCGCTGTGCATGAAGCCCAAGATCATGCTGTTCGACGAACCCACCTCGGCCCTGGACCCGGAAATGGTCAAGGAGGTGCTCGATACCATGATCGGCCTCGCCGAAGACGGCATGACCATGCTCTGCGTGACCCATGAAATGGGTTTTGCTCGCACCGTGGCCAACCGGGTGATCTTCATGGACAAGGGCGAAATCGTCGAGCAGGCGGCCCCCAACGACTTCTTCGACAACCCGCAAAATGATCGCACCAAGCTGTTCCTGAGCCAGATCCTGCATTGATCCTGATGCACGGCTGGTGCTGACGATAAACCCGGACTGGCTCCGGGTTTATTTTTGCCCGGCATTCAGCTGCCGGCAGCGCCGAGCTGTGGTTCGGGGTGGTCGCCCAAGGCTGAGGGCGCCAGCCGTGGTTCGCCAAGCTCCAGTACGTCCTTCATCAACCGTGGGTGGCGATCCAGCAGGCGCATCAGCACGTACAGCGGTTGGGGCACGCCGACTTCGCCGCGCTCGTAACGGGAAAAGGCGTTGTGCCCGCCGCCGGACAGCAGTTTGACCGCTTCTTTCTGCGAGAGGTGCAGCTTGCGGCGGATGCGCTTCAGGTCGGCGGCGACGCTCTGCCGGTACTCCTCCAGCAAGTGGTCGCCCGCGGCGGCATAGCGCTCTGCACTCTGGGCATCGAATTCGATTTCACCGCACTCCTGGCATTCCCAGCCCGCCAGGCCATGGAGCTGACGCTGCAGGTGCCGGTAGTCGATGAGCTCGCTGCGCTGCTCGAAGGCCAGCATGCCGGTGGGAGTGCCGCAGCTGTAGCATTGTTGTCGTTTCATGTCTCTGCCTCCTTGAAGGAGATCACCGGAGGCCCTGCACCGGGGCGGTAGGTGACCTTGATGTAGAGCGTCCGGTTATCGATGCGGGTGTAATACACGTCCTGCCACAGCCGGTGATCGCCATAGGTGGTCATCGATTTGTAGAACAGGCTGCCCTGCAGTCCGGCTACTACTCGTTGCATGGCGGCCAGGGACAATCCGAGTTCCTTGCCGCAGCGCAATGCGCTTCGAGTGAAGGCTTGTGCTCCTTGCCGAACGACCTGTGCCTTGATCAGCGACAGGTCGTAATGAGGTGTTTTCTTTTCCATGAGACACCCTTGAGGCTTGATCGAAATTACCCTTATAGGGTTTTTTGTCAAGACCTGTTTGCAATGGCGAAAGTGCCTCCTCCAGCCTAAATCGTTGAACTCTCGGAAAAGCCTGAATACCATGTCGGACAATTCATCCGATGATTGGATGATTGAGTGAGTCCCATGAGCGAAACATCCCCCCTGATCAAAAAATCCCTGGTCGACCAGGCCCTGGAACAACTGCGCAAACGCATCAACAGCGGTGTCTGGCGGGTCGGCCAGCGCTTGCCCACCGAACCGGAACTGGCCCAAGAACTGGGCATCAGCCGCAATACCGTGCGCGAAGCCATGCGAGTGCTGGCGTTCTCCGGACTGATCGAGATCCGCCAGGGCGACGGCAGCTACCTGCGAGCGGTGGCCGATCCACTGGACATGCTCCAGGCCCTGTCCCAATGCTCTCTGGAGCAGGCCCGGGAAACCCGGCAGATCCTTGAAGTGGAGGCGGTCGGCCTGGCGGCCCTGCGTCGCACCGACGAGGACCTGCGCGCCTTGAGCGAAGCCTTGCAGGCCAGCGGCGGGCATTTTCATGGCGATCTGGAAAGCTACATCGCCTGCGACCTGGTGTTTCATCAGGGCCTGGTGGATGCCGCGCACAATCCGACCCTGAGCCAGCTGTACCGCTATTTCTCCAGTGTGGTGGGCGCTCAGTTGCGCCAGACCTTGACGGTTACTCCGCGCCGCCAGGACGTCTTCGATCTCCACCAGCATCTGCTGGACGCCATCGAGCAGGGCGACCCCGAGCGGGCCAAGCAGCTGTCCCGCCAGTTGATCAACGAATCCTGAATCCGAGACCTTTATGTCCAACCAGCAGTCCCCTCCGAACACCCCGTCGCCTCCCGAGTTGTTGATCGATGCCGAGGCCGATGACGAAGAAGTCCAGCAGTCCCCGCCACCTTTGCGGCGGCCCTGGCTGTTGCTGCTGGGGCTGATTCTGGTGGCGTTGAACCTGCGTCCGGCGCTGTCGAGCATGGCGCCGTTGCTCAGTGATGTATCCCAGAGCCTGGGCCTGTCGGCCGCCAAGGCGGGGTTGCTGACCACTTTGCCGGTGTTGTGCCTGGGGCTGTTCGCGCCGTTGGCGCCGCTGCTGGCCCGGCGTTTCGGCGCCGAACGGGTGGTGCTGGGGATTCTCCTGACCCTGGCCCTGGGCATTGTGCTGCGCAGTTCCCTGGGGGAGTTCGGCGTCTTTGCCGGGAGCATCCTGGCCGGCGCCAGCATCGGTGTGATCGGGGTGCTGCTGCCGGGCATCGTCAAGCGCGATTTTGCCCGCCATGCAGGCACCATGACCGGGGTCTACACCATGGCCCTGTGCCTGGGGGCGGCGATGGCGGCAGGCGCGACGGTGCCCCTGAGCCAGCACTTCGGTAGCAGCTGGGCCATGGGCCTGGGGTTCTGGGTCGTGCCGGCGCTGGCGGCGGCGCTGTTCTGGTTGCCGCAAGTGGGGCACAAACACGGCGCCCACCATGTCGCCTTCCGTGTGCGCGGGTTGCTGCGTGATCGCCTGGCCTGGCAGGTGACCTTGTACATGGGCCTGCAGTCCTCCCTGGCCTACATCGTGTTTGGCTGGTTGCCATCGATCCTGATCGGTCGTGGGCTGACTCCGACCCAGGCCGGACTGGTGCTGTCGGGTTCGGTCATCGTGCAACTGGCCAGCTCCCTGGCGGCGCCCTGGCTGGCGACTCGCGGCAAGGACCAGCGTCTGGCCATCGTGATCGTCATGCTGATGACCTTGGGCGGTCTGTTCGGCTGCCTGTATGCACCGCTTGATGGCTTGTGGGGCTGGGCCATTCTGCTGGGCCTGGGGCAAGGAGGCACTTTCAGCCTGGCCCTGACCCTGATCGTCCTGCGCTCACGGGATACCCATGTGGCCGCCAACCTGTCGAGCATGGCCCAGGGCATTGGCTACACCCTGGCGTCCATGGGGCCGTTTGCCGTGGGGCTGGTGCATGACTGGACCGGCGGCTGGAACGCCGTGGGCTGGATCTTCGCAGTGTTGGGCAGCGGGGCGATCATTGCCGGGCTGGGCGCCGGCCGCTCGCTGTATGTGCAGGCGCAAAGCGAGAGGATCTGAGGAGCGTCACTGTCGGTATTTGCACGGCAAATGCCGATAGTCTTCTCTGGGCGTGCGGATTATTGTGCTGGCATCCCTTTGTCCTTCCGGAGTCCGCCCATGAGTGATGCCCACCGCGTCCTGATCACTGAGTTCTACCAGGCCTTCCAGCGGCTCGATGCCGAGGCCATGAGCGCCTGCTATACCGAGGACGTTGTATTCAGTGATCCGGCCTTCGGCGAATTGCGCGGACGTGACGCCGGCGACATGTGGCGCATGCTCACTTCCCGGGCCAAGGACTTTTCCCTGACCTTCGATCAGGTGCATGCCGACGAGCGTTCGGGTGGCGCGCACTGGGTCGCCACCTACCTGTTCAGTCAGACCGGCAACACGGTGGTCAACGATATCCAGGCGCGCTTCGTGTTTCGCGATGGCAAGATCTGTGAGCACCACGACCATTTCGACCTGTGGCGTTGGGCGCGCCAGGCCCTGGGGGCCAAGGGGCTTTTGCTGGGCTGGACGCCGCTGCTGAAAAATGCCGTTCGCGCCCAGGCCCGTAAAGGCCTCAAGGCCTTCCAGAGCGGTCGCTGAAAGCCATCCTCTGCTAAGATCGCGGCTTGTTATCCACAGGCCCCGATGGTTTTTGTGAGCAGCCCCGATCCAAACCCCGTGATTGCCGGCGAACTGCCCGCGCCTGCCAGCAAACCCTGGTTTGTGTATCTGGTGCGTGCGGCCAATGGCGCCCTTTATTGCGGCATCAGCGACGACCCGGTGAAGCGCTTCGCCAAGCACCAGAGTGGCAAGGGCGCGCGTTTCTTTCTCTCCAGCCCGGCGGTGGCCCTGGTCTATACCGAAGCTTGTCGGGACAAGAGCGAGGCTCTGCGTCAGGAGCGGTTGATCAAGAAGCTCAGGAAAAGCGCCAAGGAGTGTCTGGTGGCGTCTGCCGGGGCAGCAGCATCAATCTGACTGATAGGTGCTCATCAGTCGGATCGGTAGGCCGTCCATGGATTGCGCGCTAAGCTCAGCGCTTTCCCTCTTCCGGCGGACCCCAGCATGTCAGAGTTGATCCTGCACCATTACCCGACCTCTCCCTTCGCGGAAAAAGCCCGTTTGCTCCTGGGCTTCAAGGGCCTGTCCTGGCGCTCCGTGAAGATTTCCCCGGTGATGCCCAAGCCTGATCTGACGGCCCTGACCGGTGGCTATCGCAAGACGCCGGTACTGCAGGTCGGTGCTGATATCTACTGCGACACGGCTTTGATTGCCCGGCGTCTGGAGCGGGAAAAGGCCTCGCCGGCGCTGTTTCCCGAAGGCCAGGAAATGATCAGCGCGACCTTCGCCGCCTGGGTCGACTCGGTGGTGTTCCAGCATGCGGTGACCCTGGTGTTCCAGCCCGAGTCTGCCGCAGCACGTTTCGGCAAGATGCCGCCGGAGGTGGTCAAGGCCTTCATGGCCGACCGCGCCGGGTTGTTCAGTGGTGGCAGCGCCAGTCGTCTGCCCCTGGAAGTGGTCAAGCATCAGTGGCCGACCATCATGGCGCGTCTGGAGCAGCAACTGCAGCGCGAGCCGGGGGACTTCCTGTTTGGTGAGCCCTCGATTGCCGATATCGCCCTGGCGCACCCGCTGTGGTTCCTCAAGGGTACGCCGGTGACGGCGCCGCTGGTGGACGAGTATCCGGCGGTATCAGCCTGGTTGGCGCGAGTGCTGGGCTTTGGTCACGGTTCCTTCACCGAGATGAGCGCTGAAGAGGCCCTTGAGGTGTCGCGCGGTGCGACCCCGGCGCCGCTGCCGGATGAGCGGTTTGTCGATCCCAATGGCTTTGTGGCAGGGCAGCAGGTGGTGATTGCTGCGACCGACTATGGAGTCGATCCGGTGGCGGGCGAGTTGCTGTTTGCCGGTACTGAAGAGTTGATCCTGCGCCGTGAAGATCCACGTGCCGGTTTGGTCCACGTGCACTTCCCGCGGTTGGGTTTCCGTATCCAGGCACAGTGATCCACACCTGTAGGAGCTGGCTTGCCAGCGAAGGCGTCCTCAAGATCGATGCTCGATCTACTGGCCCTTTCGCCGGCAAGCGGAACGCCGCCCGGCCGGCTCCGACTAAGGTTTCAGCGCAGCCATGATCGCGTCGGGGTCGTAGGTACGGATCAGGCTGCCATTCACGTCCAGGATCGGAATCCCGGCACCGCCCAGAGCGGTATAGGCCTTACGCGCCTCCGCGTCTTTCTCGATGTCGAACTCCCGATAGGGAATGCCCTTCTGATCGAGAAAGCGCCGGGTAGCCTTGCAGTAGCCGCACCAGTCGGTGGCGTACAGCACCACCCGGGCCTGGCTACGGATCTCTTCGCTGACCACCGCCGAAGGGTTGAACAGCCGCTCGATCTTGCCCCAGTTCTGATAGACCACCACCACCAGCAGGATCAGCAGGAACTTCTTCAGTACTCCCTGGAGCATCAGTTGCGGCGCTTGAGCTGGTCGGTCAGTTGGGTCGGCAGGCCCTTGATGATCAGGGTCCCGGCTTCTTCGTCGTACTCGATCTTCGAGCCCAGCAGGTGGGCTTCGAAGCTGATGGACAGGCCCTCGGCGCGACCAGTGAAGCGGCGGAACTGGTTGAGGGTGCGTTTATCCGCAGGAATTTCCGGCGATAGCCCGTAATCCTTGTTGCGGATGTGGTCGTAGAACGCCTTGGGGCGGTCTTCGTCGATCAGTTCCGAGAGTTCTTCCAGGCCCATGGGTTCGCCAAGCTTGGCTTGGCTGCTGGCGTAGTCCACCAGGGTCTTGGTCTTTTCCCGGGCCGACTCTTCCGGCAGGTCTTCGCTTTCGACGAAGTCGCTGAAGGCCTTGAGCAGGGTGCGGGTCTCGCCCGGACCGTCGACGCCTTCCTGGCAGCCGATGAAGTCGCGGAAGTACTCCGAGACCTTCTTGCCGTTCTTGCCCTTGATAAAGGAGATGTACTGCTTGGACTGCTTGTTGTTCTGCCACTCGGAGATGTTGATCCGCGCGGCGAGGTGCAACTGGCCCAGGTCCAGGTGGCGCGACGGGGTCACGTCCAGTTGGTCGGTCACCGCCACGCCTTCGCTGTGGTGCAGCAGGGCGATCGCCAGATAGTCGGTCATGCCTTGTTGGTAATGAGCAAACAGCACGTGGCCGCCCACCGACAGGTTGGATTCTTCCATCAGCTTCTGCAGATGCTCCACCGCCACCCGGCTGAATGCGGTGAAGTCCTGGCCGCCGTCCAGATACTCCTTCAGCCAGCCGCTGAAGGGGAAAGCGCCGGACTCGGGATGGAACAGGCCCCAGGCTTTGCCCTGTTTGGCGTTATAGCTTTCATTGAGGTCGGCGAGCATGTTCTCGATGGCCGCGGACTCTGCCAGTTCGGAGTCTCGGGCATGCAGAACTGCGGGGCTGCCGTCGGGTTTTTTGTCGATCAGGTGGACGATGCAATGACGGATCGGCATGGGCTTCTCGGCTGATTGAAGGGGGAGGGCGGACTCCCCGAAAAAGTGCCCAGTGTACCGCACCCGCTGGTTTTGGCGCGGTTTGCCAGGCGATGAACGGCCTGTCGGTAACGCTTATGCATTTTTTTACCGATTTAGAGCAATAAAGCTGACCAAATGGCTAGGTAGAGGCGGATATTTCCCCGTCTGTGTGCTAGTTTTGCCCCGTCTTACGCGATGTCTCAGCGTTAAGCGTGCATTCAGCATTTGTCGGGTCGAACCAAACCCTGATTTCGGTATCTATAACCCCGATCTGTCGTGGTTGTAACCGGGGTGCCAGATTCACAAGATCTGGCTCGATGGCTGACACTGCACTCTGCAATCCAAATGAATTTGATAGGGAAGGAACACCACAATGGCTATTACTAAAGACCAACTGATCGCTGATATCGCTGAAGCTATCGACGCGCCGAAAACCACCGCGCGTAACGCTCTGGACCAACTGGCCCAGATCGTTGCTGATCAATTGGAAAATGGCGGCGAAATCACTCTGCCAGGTATCGGCAAGCTGAAAGTGACCGAGCGTCCTGCCCGTACTGGCCGTAACCCATCGACTGGCGCTGCCATCGAAATCGCTGCCAAGAAAGTTATCAAGCTGGTTGTGGCTAAAGGCCTGACCGACGCTGTTAACAAGTAAGACTTGCAGTGAAACCGTGCTCAGAAGTTCTCCGGGCACGGTTTGTGTGACACCGATTCACGCAAGGTGAATCGTCTTTGAATCTCCCGCCTCTCTAGCTCTTCCTGACCCAGCGTTCCTGACTCCAGGCCTGTTGCTGTGCCTTGTCCTTGAAGGTCCAGGCGACGAAGCGGCTCTGTTTCTGTCCCTGGGACATCTCCACCACCTGGCTTTCCAGGGCGCCGGCCTTTTTCAGCGCGCTTTCAATCGCCGGCAGGTTCGAGGCCTTTGACACCAGGGTGCTGAACCACAGCACTTGCTGGCCGACGCCGGCGCTCTCGCTGATCAACTGGCTGACGAAACGGATCTCGCCGCCTTCGCACCACAGCTCCCGGGCCTGGCCGCCGAAATTCAGCACTGGCAGCTTGCGCTTGGGATCGGCCTTGCCCAGGGCTCGCCATTTGCGCTGGCTACCGCGGGTGGCTTCATCCAGGGAGGCGTGGAACGGCGGGTTGCACATGGTCAGGTCGAAACGCTCGGTGCTTTCCAGCAGGCCGTTGAGGATCTGCCTGGGATTGCCCTGCTGGCGCAGGCTGATGGCCTTGTTCAAGCCGTTGGCCTGGACGATGGCCTTGGCGGCGGCCAGGGCGGTGCTGTCGATGTCCGAACCGAGGAATTGCCAGCGGTAGTCGCTGTAGCCGATCAGCGGGTAGATGCAGTTGGCGCCGACTCCGACGTCCAGCACCCGCACGGCTGCGCCACGCGGGATTTCACCCTGGTTGTGGCTGGCCAGCAGGTCGGCGAGGAAATGCACGTAGTCGGCGCGACCGGGCACGGGTGGGCAGAGAAAGTCCGCCGGAATGTCCCAGTGGGCAATGCCGTAGAAGGCCTTGAGCAGGGCGCGGTTGAACACCCGCACGGCCGCCGGGTCGGCGAAGTCGATACTTTCCTTGCCGTAGGGATTGAGGATCACGAACTGCCCCAGTTCCGGGGTGCTCTTGATCAGTTGCGGGAAGTCGTAACGCCCCTGGTGACGATTGCGCGGATGCAGGCTGGCCTTTTCCCGGGGGGCGGCGTTTTTGGCCGGGGAGGCGGGTTTGGGCTTCTTG
>NZ_JAFGYX010000088.1:0-532 GCF_017491625.1 Pseudomonas sp. 50_B | reverse complement strand
GTGTAGTCGTCGACCACGTTCAGGCATCGAAACCGCCGACCATAGGCCAACCCGTCAGAAACGAAGTCCATCGACCAGCTCTGATTCGGGCCTGTTGGCAACGGCAGCGGCGTGCGCTCGACAGCCGCAATACGCTTGCGTCGCCGCTTGCGCACGCTCAGTCCCGCCTTGCTGTACAGGCGCCAGATGCGCTTGTGGTTGGCGAAGCAGCCATCCCGCTGCAACAACACGTGAATCCGGCGATAGCCGTAACGACGCTTCTGCGCGGCGATGGCCATCATCCGGCCAGTCAGCGCTTGGTCGTCAACTCGGCGGCGTGATTCGTAGTGCAACAGCGAGCGCGAAATCCCTACCAGCCCGCAGGCCCGGGTAACACCCATGGTGCGTTCGGTCATCAAGATTCGGACCGCTTCGCGCTTGGCCTGCGGGCTTGCTACTTTCGGGCCAACAGCTCCTTCCGCGCGGCGTTGTCTAGCATTGATTCGGCCCCACTTGCCCCCGCTTGCCCCCGGCTGTCTACGCACTAAACGGC
>NZ_JAFGYX010000087.1:0-534 GCF_017491625.1 Pseudomonas sp. 50_B | reverse complement strand
ATATACATGCTTTCATATTGCATTGACGTGCCGCCCGAACCGGGAGTTGCCGCGTCGCGACACATCGAATTGATGCGAAATCGCCGCATTTCCCCTTGTTTTCAATCGAAAACCGCGCGGACGACAAAAATCGGATCGTTCGAATCAGGCTGCTTTTTGACTCATCGACTCCCGTCGATCAACTGACGGCCGTCGGCCGCCCGTTCGCGCCGATATTGCCCGGCGTGTTGAATCGGCTTCGTATCGGCTTCGACGCGCATTGCGAACCCGACAATGGAATGCCGACCACGCCAACTCCCGGAAGGCATTGCGCATCGCAGATGCGTGATCGCCGTGCCGACGCGCGCGCAATGGGCATCGACATGCCGGGCCCATCGATGCCGCGACGATGTCGCGATGAGCGACCGCCATGCGCCGATCACGGCGCCGCGATGCCGGAACCGGCGTCACGACGAATCCGGCGCAGCCGGGACGCGTCGAAAGCGCCGGCCACGCCGAACGGCATGGTCGCGCGGCGCGGATCGAAACGGCACC
>NZ_JAFGYX010000086.1:0-538 GCF_017491625.1 Pseudomonas sp. 50_B | reverse complement strand
ACACGGGCTGGCACGGTCGAGCGGACATCTGGTGGCCAGGGCGCGGCCTTGCTCTTCAGATCGAGGCTCAGGCGCCCCTGAATCGTTATATCGTCTATTCGCCGGGCGCTGAGGCCGACTTCTTCTGCTTCGAGCCGGTGTCACATGACGTTAATGCACACAACGCTCCGTCGCCGCTAAAACATGGGCTTGTTGAACTTGCTGAAGGCGAGTCTCTGCACCTGTCTGCCCGATTCACCGCAACTCTTCGATGAAATCTTCGTCATGAATGCACTGCCTCCCTCCGAATGCCTACCTCACGACGCGGAATACGCCCTCTTGATTGGGCGGGTATGGCGTGGCGGCGACCATGCAGGTCCGAGCGTTGTCGTCGTACGCAACGGGCAGGTCTTTGACATTACCGCGATCACGCCGACCGTAGCGGACTTGCTCGATCGACCAGACGTCACGGCCATCGTCGGGTCGTCTGCCGGCGAACCCATTGGCGACATCGAACCTATCCTGCTGCAAAGCCAGGCTTCGCACCAATCTGTTCAAC
>NZ_JAFGYX010000084.1:0-539 GCF_017491625.1 Pseudomonas sp. 50_B | reverse complement strand
GTCCAAACGCGACGACAGCCCTGTCCTGATTGCCGAGACCGGCGGTCAAAACGCGATGATCGTGGACTCTACCGCCCTGCCGGAACAAGTCTGCCTCGACGTATTGAACTCTGCCTTCGACAGCGCGGGCCAACGTTGTTCCGCCCTGCGTATCTTGTGTGTTCAAGAAGATGTTGCCGATAAAATGATCAACATCATCAAAGGCGCAATGGATGAGCTGGTTGTCGGCAAACCGACCCAACTGACCACAGACATCGGCCCTGTCATCGATGCTGAAGCCCAACAAAACCTGTTGGCCCACATCAACAAAATGAAAGGCGTAGCAAAGGCTTACCACGAAATCAAAACTGCCGCCGACGTTGATGACAACAACTCTACCTTCGTTCGTCCAATCCTGTTTGAATTGAATAACCTGAACGAGTTGCAACGCGAAGTGTTCGGTCCTGTACTGCACGTTGTCCGCTACCGCGCCAGCGAATTGGATCAACTCATCGACCAAATCAACGCCAAAGGCTATGCTCTGACCAGCGGTGTACACA
>NZ_JAFGYX010000083.1:0-539 GCF_017491625.1 Pseudomonas sp. 50_B | reverse complement strand
GGGCACCATCGCGAAAATGACCGCTGACTGGACTGCCGCGATCGAAACGTGGTTCTCCACATACGAACCGACGGGCGGCGGAACACTCTGGATGGATCTGACGCTGATGTCGAATCTTACCGGCCAGCCGATGCCGTTGCTGCGGATGCGGCGATTGATGCTGTCCATCGCGCAGGTGGTCCCGCCGCTGCCATGCCGCTAGCGCGCCGCGACCGCGCGTTGTGCGCGTTCGTCGCGGCGCCGCTCCTGTGGGGCCTGCTCGCCGGCGTCGCCGCGGCGCAGGCGCTCGCGCAGCCGGCAGCGTCCACGGTGTCCGTGTGCGCCGCGGTCATTACCGGCTCGTCCGGCACGACCGTCGACGTCAGTTATGCGGGGCTGCCTGGGAATCAGCCGAAGCTCTATGGAGACTTCGTCGCGCTGTGGCAAAGCAGCGTCGTACCGTGGTCGATCGCGCCCGCGGCACGGCTCGGCATTCCGACCGACGCCGAACTCGGAACGGTGGTGATGACCGGAGTGTCGATCAGCGCCACGCCGTACAC
>NZ_JAFGYX010000082.1:0-540 GCF_017491625.1 Pseudomonas sp. 50_B | reverse complement strand
GTAGTGAAGGCCACGACGCGAAAAGTCGCGCCGGAAGTTGCGCTGACTGAAGGCGTCGTGAATGCGCCGGACAGAAGCGTCGTCCCGCTCAGGCACTGGTCGATTTGCCGACCGTGGGGGCGGCGGCGATCCTCGGAGCATGCGAGCGTATCTCGGCATGCGCGGCCTTGGTGACGTCGACGAGATCGATCTGATCCGGCATGCGGTCACCGAACAATGCGGTCAGCCTTTCAATGGCTTCTTCGGGATCGAAGCCCTTCTCGACGAACTCTGTGAGCTCCGCATCGAACTTCTTGGCCATGTCGATCGCGATACGGCGGCTGGCCGCACTCAGTCTGCCGTCGACGCGCTCGTCGCGGTCGGTGGGATTGTAGACCGGGCCCTCCAGCAGGCGCGGAAGACGTTCGGCGATCCGCAGCAGCGCCAGGTCGTCACGGCCGGGAACGTTCGGACGGCCGAGGTCCTCGCACGCTTCGAAGGCGCACACCATCAGAAGGATCGACGATACGTCGTCGAGATGGGGGCGGTGGTGGTCGCGCC
>NZ_JAFGYX010000081.1:0-540 GCF_017491625.1 Pseudomonas sp. 50_B | reverse complement strand
GTCGCATTGCGCAGAACAGGGGTGGGACCATGAACACCATGCTTTATCCGGAACTCTACAAGTCGCTCGAAGCCGTCCGCTGGGACATGGAAAAGGACATCCCTTGGGACAAGTTCGACGCGTCGCTCCTGACCGACGAGCAGGCGAAGACGATCAAGATGAACGCGATCACCGAGTGGTCGGCGTTGCCCGCGACGGAGATGTTCCTGCGCGACAACCATCACGACAGCGACTTCTCCGCGTTCATGAGCGTGTGGTTCTTCGAGGAGCAAAAGCATTCGCTCGTGCTGATGGAGTATCTGCGCCGCTTCAAGCCGGAACTGATGCCGACCGAAGAGGAACTGCACGCGGTGCGCTTCGAGTTCGATCCGGCGCCGCCGCTCGAGACGCTGATGCTGCATTTCTGCGGCGAGATCCGTCTGAACCACTGGTATCGCCGGGCGGCCGAGTGGCATACCGAGCCCGTCATCAAGCACATCTACGAGACGATCTCGCGCGACGAGGCGCGTCATGGCGGCGCGTATCTGCGCTACATGAAGA
>NZ_JAFGYX010000080.1:0-546 GCF_017491625.1 Pseudomonas sp. 50_B | reverse complement strand
ATCCTGATGGAGACGCCCGGCGCGACGGATTTCTCGTGCGGGTACACCTACCGCGGCCCCTATCCGAATCCGCCGCTCATCACCTACGAGCCCGACGGCACGTACACGTACACGATCAACCGGCCGGTGAAGCTCGACAACAACGGGCTCATCGCGGTGAGCGCGTACATGCACATGAGCTACGCGCCGTGCGCGATCACCTGGTTGCTCTGAACGTCGATCACGTCGACGACGAGACGCATCTGTCCTTCCCGCCCTTTCAGCGCGCACGGCGAGGCGCAGTCGACGAAGCTGATCGAGGACGCCGCGACGATCAACGTCACGCTGAATCAGGCCGCCGAGCCGCGCAGCGGCTACACGGTCAGGCTGTCGAGCAAGTGGGCGACGTACGACAGCTACGCGGGCACGCCGTGGACGTCGAGCTATTGCAGCGGCGGCAAGACGTTTCTCCAGACGCCGCTCGTGACCGGCTGGACGATCAATTCGTTCTATTGAACGGCGCTTCGCCGCGCGTGGCCGCCGCCGCGCGGCGCTGCGGTTAACTGC
>NZ_JAFGYX010000079.1:0-547 GCF_017491625.1 Pseudomonas sp. 50_B | reverse complement strand
ATCTTTCAACTCAGGATTGGATTGACCTTCTTTCTTAAAGGTTTCAATAACAGTTGCCATCATATCTGGATTTAGATTGTCGATGGAGTAGAATGTTTGAGCAATATCGTTCTTGCCTGGACCAACTACGTCAACAGGCGCGCCATCAGACCAAGTTTGCTTTTCAAGATCATATTGGTAACGTAACAACTCAGTAGTCCCTGGTTTTACTACGTCAATCTTAAAGGCCTTTTGATCAAAAGTCATGTCCCCAGAGACTTGAATTGGGGCAGTTTTTAATTCGCCTCGTTCTTTCAACTTATTAATAGCAGTTTTCCAAGTATCTGCTTTAGATATTTTATCTGTAAGAGCTACATTATTGGTACGATCCTGTGCCAACGCCTCTTGCTGTGCCTTTTCAAATCTAGCCTGTTTATCCTCTTTAGACTCACCACAGCCGGCTACAACGAATAAACTCATAGATAATACACCGGCCATCAAGCAACGAGACCACAATTTCTTATTCATAATTATCTCCTTAACACACAAAAATAATTGTACTCATAAC